>CAYSNA010000139.1:0-12178 GCA_964432185.1 uncultured Cytophagia bacterium | reverse complement strand
ATTGGTGTTCCAGTCGGCAATCACATATTTCCAATCCGATGGCGCGGAACTGTCTTCCGTGAGTACGCCGGGGTGTGCGTAGACCTCGGAAGTGCCGATTAATCCGGCGCTGCCTTGTTTGGCATCATAAACAATGGTGATGGTATCATCAATCGTGGCAAAGACCGGCGTCCATTCCAGGATTTGCGTCTGAGCAAAAGTGGCAAGAAATAGAACGAGCACTAAAATCGTTAAATATTTCATCATTTTCCTTAGAGAAATTCGATTTTGATTGAAAAACCCACCTGTTGCGAATGTAGAAGACAATTCGTACTTTTTTTATAACGTCGGAGGTCGATGATGAGTTCCAGTTCTACGGGATTTTTTAAAAAAGTGTGGGCCATTGTGGCGCATGTGCCAATCGGATCAATTGTAACCTATGGCCAGGTTGCGGCTTTGCTTGGCAATCCGCGCGCGGCGCGAACCGTTGGCTGGGCGCTGCACAGCACACCCCATCATATCGACATTCCGTGGCATCGCGTCATCAACAGCAAAGGCCGGATCAGTACCGACTGCGGCGAACACAGTCCGGACTTGCAACGCCGCCTGCTGGAGCACGAGGGGATTGAATTTGATGCTCGGGGCTATGTTGATGTGGATCGATATCAATGGCGGCCGAGCGTCAGTGAAATTGACGCGATATTATTCGATCCCGCTCAGGTCTCAGGGACGAATTAATTTTTCCCGATTTTTCAACGTAAAATTGATGTACAATGACAGCCGGTGCAACATCTCTTCTTCATACGGCGTGAAATAGGCGTTCTGCGTATTGGTATTTTTAAATGTGTAATTCAGACCGATTGTTCTGAACAAAAAGAGTGTTGCCGAGGCATAAGCCGCTTCGTTGATCATGCCGGCGAGTACGGTGATCGATGAGCTGCCGAACCGTCCGCTGCCGAGCAGATAAAATGACGGTAAATACCGATAGCGCTTTTCAACCTGCTCGGGAAAATATGCTCGGTAATCGCCAACATCCACCTGAAACCGTACGCCTGCGCCGAGTTGAAAATTGACGCCCTGGCTTTTATAGTACCCGTTTACACCAACAGATGTTTGCGACACATCATACTGCGACGTCCATATATCATCCTGCGCCGATTTGTACGCGACGTCGATTGACGTGTACGGCGAGTGGTGCCAGGTGAGCGAACCCCGGTAATAGTCCCCTGCAAGTTGATTTGAGTTTTGTGCCTCCAGAGAAATATCAAAATACTTTTTAAACAGTTTGACATTGAACACATCAACGCCGTAGCCGGTGATCGATGTTGATTCGTCCAGGTTGGGATATAACGAATAACCGCCAACCGCGGCGATGGAAAAGTTGCGACGATCCTTGACGACCAGACGATCGGAAAAATAATAAGCGCTTTGCGCCGCTTCGATTTTTATGGTCGAGTCGTCTTTTTCTGCTGGCTGTGTTTGAACCACGATCGTTTCGGGTGTTGGTCTTTCTTCGATTGACGCCGGCGCTGTTTTTTCAATATAAACCGGTGTTGGAGTTTTAACGTGCTCTTCTTTTGGCTCTACGGACGGCATTTGGGTTTCAACAACAGGAACGGGTGTTGGTTGCGGTTTTTCAACCACAGGTTCGGGCGCAGGAGTTGGCCGTTGTTGTGGCGGTTGCAGGCCGATGTCCTGCAGCTCGATTTCTAAAATGCCGCGCCGTTGTGTTGGATTGATGGCAACGGATTTGACCACGGCCGGGAAGCCGGGCGTCACCGCGGCGAGTAGAAGATTTTGACTGTCAGAGCGGTGCGGAATGACCGTGAGCTCGTAATCTTTTTGCGTCGTGACGAGTTTATTCAGAACAATGCACTTGTCGATGAGAAAATCAAAATCCTGATCCGTCTTGTTATCCACGATGATGGTCAAACTCGGATTGGTCGGCGGAATGATATAAAGCGTATCCGTACCCACTGCCGACGCCGGAATGACGCGCGGCGAGTAGAGGTTGCTGTCTTCTTCTTTCGGCGCGATGAGAATATAGTCCCGCGCCGGCGAAGCAACATTGATGCGATAGGCGCCGTTTTGCCCGGGCTGCGCTTCGGCATCCGGGTTGGATGAGCTGCGAATACTGACACGGCTGGTGATGCCTCGAATTTGCGTGATCAACGCGCCCTCGATGACGGCCGACAAGGTTGTTCCAACAAACGCCAGATTGAGCAGGAAAATAAGAGTAAAGTTTCGCATAATGTTCTAACTGTTTTGAAGTTGATTGATTTCAATGATGAGCACGCCGTACAGCGCATCACCCTGCAGCCACGAGAGCGCGCGTGTCTTGTCGATGACGCCTTTGATGGTGGTAAAAAACGACAGGCGCTGTTCGTTGGTCGGCCAGTCATTCTCGGCGCATTCGTGCTCGTTTTCCTTCAGCGCCAGCGACCATTTGATGATCGCTCGCACGACTTCTTTTTCCTGCATGTCATATTCGCTGATGGCCTGCAGTTGATACGGATCATTCGTCCAAAAGTCGGACAATTCCTCATACAGCGCCAGACAGTCCATCTTTTCAATTTTGGCGAAAAATTCGTCCAGTGTATAAACGATACTGCTCGTTTTTGGCGCCGGCGTTGAACGCATAACGCGATTGCCGAGCCGAGCCACCGGATCAGCATTCGGTGTGTCGCTGCAAATTTGGATAAACGCATTGATCATCGACGCATCGAGCGAACCGGCGTAGATGAACGAATCATACATGCTGAGGTACGCCTGGACGATCGCAAATGCACCGGCATCCGCCGGCACGGTTTCCACATCACCAAGCGGGATGTTTCTGATCTCGATGGGATCAAAAGTGATGTCGCCAATATCGGCAAACGCCAGCACGAGGTTGGCCAAAACCGCGCCTTTTTGATCCTTGTACAGATAGGGCAAACAGAAAATCGAACTTCGGAGTTGTCTGTTCATCTTGTCTGCGTATTGAAATCGATGATTGCGAACATTCTCCGAGTACCAGTTGAGCGCATTAAAAAATGGCAGGGACAGGTTTTTGATCAGGGCGAGTTTTTCAACGTGTGGACTGAATTTGATCAAATTCTTGTACATGCCGCCGAGAAAGTCATGCGCAAGCTGGGATGATCCTGCCAGATTTTTACCGCACGTGGCATCGGCCAAAATGATTAACGATTTATTGGCAAAAGACAGCACAACGGGCGCGGTTTCCGTTTGTGGCTGCCGTGTTAAAAAGGATAAAAATCGTGTCGATGGAAGGGCCTCTGCGGAGAGTAATCGGTGAAAGACAAAATTTTCCAACGATTTTTGCGTCACATCTTTTTGTTTGAAAAGGCCAAGCGAATCGAGCAGCGCACGCTCTTTGGCAAACGTCAATGAATCATAACGGCTGGCCGTGTTTTCAATCCCGATGATGTGCCGGCCCCTTTTGCTAAAGAGAAAGACCACGCCATTGTCTGTCACACGAGTACGAACCGGATTACTCTTTCCATCAACATAAATATTGATGGCTTGAAGCTCCTCCGAGCTCAAAAGCTCATTGTTGTCATGATGGGTTACGGGTAGAATAAGGCGTGTCGGATAAAAGGAAAGACTGAAAAAATTAAAGATCAGGCCACCGAGCCATAATGCGGCCAGCACGAGGGTTGTGACCAGGGCTATCTTTTTCAGCAATTGCCCGAGCGGGCTTTTGCGCTCCTGGCGGATCAGTACTTTGTCTTTGGCTTCGAGGTTGATCTCATATTTGGGTTCGCTAAAAACGCGCCGGTGTTTCCCCAATGTTTGTTCTCCTCACAGTTTGTGCATGTCCCCGTTTTTTCTGTTGCGTGTTATTCTTGAAACAGCGCCGATTGTTATGCCATTCCCCGATGACGACTTTTGTGACGATTCGTGAAAGCAAGAATAATGCCCAATGCCTGTTTTTTTCTTTGTTAAATTCTACCAGCTAAAATCGGCAACTGTGGTTTGTCGTTTGTTTGATTTTGACTGAAAAAACAACCGTGTTTAAATTGATAGTTTTTACTGCGACAAGCCGCGTAACAAATTTAATAAAAATAGTCTGTTGTCCATCGCCACATAACGCACCTGGCCGCCCATTCTGTAAAAACTTTTTAGAAAACGAAGATAGTAATCCGGCGATTCTTTTGGCGGTTCGCCCTCTGACCATTCCCAGGTGCTGTCCTGCAAATCATTGACCACGATAAAATGGTTGCTCAGAATGGGATCACCATTTTGTAAGTTGAGGTTATTGACGAACGAAATTGATTTTTCAAAAACCTGCGGCGCCATAATCGCCGAGCCGACCGATAAAAAGACGCCGTTTTGCATCTTTGAAATCGAGTGAACAAAAATATTATAATCGGTGTGCGCCGCTCGGCCGATCGCCGCACCGTTGGCAAAGGGATTGTTGTAAATGATGTCATACCCGATGCCCGGATGCACCGTGATGGGCAAACCGAGTTTATAGGCCTGTCCGAAAATGGAAAACTTTTTGTACGGATGTGGAATGCGCCATTCGCCTGGCGCAAGGTCGAATTTTAACATGGTTTGCCATAATTCCGCGCGGGCCGCCAGCGTGGAATCGAGCGCCGGTGATGCATTCTTGATCTCTTTTTCCAATTGCTCGATGCGCGGGAATATCAGTTTTTCGTTTTCAATCATCGAGCCGAGGGATTCGCCGTAGCCCTTACCGTTCACCGAGCCAACCTGCACGGCCAGATTGATGTATTTGCCGGTTTCCTCCCAGGTGCCGAATGATCCGTGCGCGACGTTTTCCCGCACGTCTTCCTCGGATCGTCCGAGCCAGGAAAATTCCCAATCGTGGATGCCGCCGGCGCCGTTTGTGGCGAGGTGGGTAATCCAGCCATCCTGCAAAAGTTTGATGATCACCGGCGCCAAGCCGTTCTTCACCAAATGTGCGCCAAACGCAAGTACAACGGCAGCGCCGTGTTCGCGCGCCTGTTTGATGCGCTCGACGGTTTCATCAAGCGTCGGCTTGAGTCTGCCGGGATCAGGCGGCTTTGTCTCCGGCGAGATGGCGATTTTTTCGATGACACTTTTGCTCCGGCGCGAAGCAAGCGGAAAAACCTTGATACGTTCCGGTTCAATTTGGGGAAATGGCATGATGATACTCGATTCTATTCATAAACAACAATTTGATTGTCCTGTCCTGGTGCCGCATTTTGGTCGTAACAGGCGCAGTTGATCAATGATTCTTTTTCAACACTTTGACGCGTCCCGGACCATCGCCAACGACCTCGGTGATGTATAGCCGACGCGAGTGCGGCGAGAACGCCAGAGCGTGCGGCGCAAAGGCACTTGATTGTGGGCCAATTATATTCCCCAGTAAACGGCCGACGCGATCGTACTCGGCAATGAAACCGTATTGGCTGTTACAGATAAAAATATGATCGTCGGCGTCGACCAGCATTTTGGCCATACCGCGGGTATCCGTGAGGACATCCGGCGCTTGCCAATATTGCGATATGTCGGCTTCAATTGCACCGTGCCAGGTTTGCACGACATCGTGCGTGCGATTGGTGATGAACACCATAGCGCCGTTTTTCAGCACGGCAATGTCCGAGGCGCGAGAGTCCGTGTCGCCGTACGGCATATTTTCCAATGACTCGCCGGTGGGCGACAGCACAAACCAGCGCGCCGAATTGCGTTCGAGAACAAAAATGTTGCCGGTGCTGTCTACGCTGAAGGCGCGAATCGTATCCGGCTGTCCGGGATTCAGGTTGAGAATAATGCCGGGCAGCGGTTCGCCGGTTTCGATGTTGTACCGACAGATGGTCGGAGGATTGGTGTTGTTGGCCAGAAGCATCGTGTTATAGTGCCCCGATGCAAATCCAACAATGCCGTTCAGCGCAATGGTCTCATAGTCGCCATTCATGCCGAATTGAATCGGCGAAAAATCCAGCTCGGTGCCGGTCGAATCAAAAACCACAACCGGCCCATTTTTTTCACTCGTCACCCAAATCTGATGTTTCGCATCCACAGCAAGAGCGCCCGGCCGCCAGAGAATCGGACCAATTTCACCGACGTATTCAAAAGCAGGGTTGGGTTGCAGCACCGGAACGTGCAGAAAATTGCTCTGGCCGCTGTTACGTTTGGGACTGTTCAATCCTTCAAAAAAGTCGTCCGTGGCGTGAACACGGATCTGCACTATGTCACCGGCTTGCTGCCCGGGCAGGTTTGCATCTGTGATATACCACTCACGACTTTTGGGAATCAGCGACATGGTTTGAATGCCCGGCATATCCGACGGCCACTCGGTGTCATATTCCACATAAACGCCCAAACCCTCGGTTGCGGTGGAGTCATCGTATATGCCGGCAGGATCGAAAATTTTAACGGCGACCTTGAACGGCGTGTACGGCGTTAATGGTGACGGAATAGTTTGCAGTTGCGAGAATGTTGGGCCGACATTGTCTTTGGTATACCGTTTCCACGGCAACGCGCTTGGAAAAGTCCGACTCGTCCACAATTGTTCCGTGGCGGTTTTAAAACTCTGCGCGAGTTCGGCGCTGTTGATGAGATCGCTGTACGAATAAATCGCCACACCGGGCAAGTCCATCTCCTCAACAAGGCGCAACTTTTCAGCTAAATTATTATGCTTTACGCTGATGCCCGGATAAACGTGGCGGCCGTGATTATTGACAACAAATTCTTGCAGCTCTTGTTCAAAAATTCGATTCTCATTGATGTACAGCATCGGATAGATGACATCAAGAAGACCGCGGCCCAACCAGTCATTGCCGTCCTGAAAATAAATGTCGCGCGCGCGTAAACGATCGCCAACGATGGCGGCGCTGAGGATGATGTCCGGTTTGTGCTGCTTGATCTCCTGTTGAATGGCGGTGAGGAACGCCGCGATGCTGTTGCTTCGCCACAGATGCCACGCGGCCGGCAACTGCTGCGGTGATGTGCCGAAGGTTTTTTTGAACAGCGCCACCGACGCCTCATCGTACGAATAGGCGCTGGCCGGAAAACGGATATAGTCAAAATGAATGCCGTCGATATCGTACTTTGTGTAAATTTCCGTGCACAGCTTTTGCAAATAACGCCGCACTTCAGGATTGGTCGGGGAGAGGAAGAGGTAGCCGTTGCGCAGTTGTTGTGCGCGGCCAAACACATCTTTCATGAACCAGTCGGGATGGGTGAGAAAAAGCTGCTTGGGATTGTCCGGCGGCTGCTCGCCGCTCCAGCCGGGAAAAACATTGATCCAGGCGTGCAGTTGTAAATCCAGGGCATGGGCGCTTTTAATGGCTTCCTGCAGCGGATCCCACGCGTGCGCGCGAAAATTCTCCGACTGCAGCTCGATCTCTGACGGATAGGTCACCGTGCCGTTGCCGCGCACCTGAAAAAGCACGGTGTTAAATTTATTGGCAAACGCAAAATCCATAATGCGTTTGATGTCGCCGATGGAACGATAATCCCAACGGGTGACCCACAGGGCGCGAGTGTCCGCGGCGCTTTGTGACGACAGAAAGAAAAAAAATAGCATAACAAAAAAGCAAAGCCGTAATTTCATTCTCTTTTCCTGGTATGTCCTCGCATGAAAGTAATGTGTTCCGTCGACTGTTTCAAGTGTTTTTGTGAGAAAAGTGTTGTGCTGTGATCAGGGAATTTAGAAACCGCGAAGCGCCGAGACGCCAAGAATACCAAATAGAATATCTATCCGGTGAAGTACATCTTGACTTTTGAAAATGTTCCTTTTCAGCAAAATATTACCACGAATTAAAAAATAAAAAATCTGTAATTCGTGGTCAAAATGAACTCAAAAATATTTTCAATTAAAATCAAGGTCTCGTTCACCGGATACCTACGTAATTTTTGGGATCAACCAACACTGTCGATAATTTTCCGCGCAATCACATCCGCGCCGTCAAGGCGTATCTCTTGCCATGAATCGGTGCTGGCAAAAAGACGATCAAACGAGGGTTGCCAGTGACCGGCGTAATAATCGCCCTGTGATAATTCTTCACTCACCGCCAGGGTTTTTAGTCCATGGATGAGAATCGGATCTTCGAGAAAATCCTGGCGCGGCACGTAAATCATCGGCGTTCTGTTGGCGAGAATTTCCGACACAATGCTGTAGCCCGGTTTGGACAGCACCGCATCGCAGGCGTTCAACACATCTTCGAACGGCAATTTGTTTTCCTGCAGATGAAGACAATTTTTCAGCTTGATGTCTCGCGACATCGCGATAAAGGTGATGCCGCGCAGCTTTTCGATGCGCTGCCAGTTGACGTCCTGGAGATCGGTCATTCGCAAAGCCAACAGCACATATTTGTTGTGTTGATTTTTTATGCCCAGTTGCTGCCGAACCTGATCGACCGGAAGAAATGCCTTGCGCGCCACCAGTGGTACATTTTCCGGATTCGGAAATATATCCATATCGCCATAAAACGGGATGCGCCACAGCCGTTCGGCTTTTTTATACGACTGTTGAATATCCTGAATGATCTCGGAAAATTCCGGCATGTCATTGAGAAAATCGCTGTAAATCCAGTCCCACGAGAAATTGCCAATGGCAATCGCCTTTTGACCAAAAGCGTCAGCCGCATCAAAAGCAATCGGGGTGATGTCCGACAAAATGATGTCCGGCTGCACCTGTTGCAGAAATTCGATTTCTTCTTCTATCAATTTATCTTTTTGTTGAATGATGCGTTGATAGCGATCGAATGTACCCTGCTTGTCCGCGCTGAAACTGTTTGTTTGAAATACGCCAAAATCGAGTTCGCGGTGATGATAGCGCACTCGATGCGTGAGCAGGGGCTCGAACAACCAGGGCGCTGCTGCGGTACGAAAATGGATTTCGGCATCAGGTTGAATGTTAAGCAGCGATTTGACGATTTCAATGTCGCGTACCGCGTGGCCGAAACCGTGACCGGAGATGTAAAAGATCAGTTTCAAGAGATTCCTCGTTTTCAGGTGCGTTCAATTCATAATTTCGGCCTAATTGTAAGCATCTGCACAACGAAAAACAATTTAAAAGAGGCGGGAAAAACCCGCTGGCGGGATAAGATCGAGATTTTAATGAAACGATTCAATGTGCCGAGGATAGATTTGCGGAGGAACGTTTTGTCGAATGTTGAGCAAGAAAAAAGGGAGCTTTAAAAAGCTCCCTTGTGGTGGAAATATGTAGCACACCGTGGTCGGTGTACTACAAATGGAATTCTGCACAAAGTTCCAGGATGATTAATCCACTTTGGCGCGTTTTGAATCCCAGTACATGTAAATACAAACGAGAATAAAAATGCCCAGACCAAGTAACTGACCGCCGTCAGCTTCGGCCCAGTGCTTGGTAATAATGGGGGTGATAAAACCAAGTTCATCAAATTTGACGAATTTAAGAAACGCCGAGAGCACGCCCATAATGGCGCCGCCGGCGATGAAACCCGAGGCGAGGAGTGTGCCGCGTTCACGGCGTTTGGCGGAGAGCTTTGCATCTGTGGTGCTTTTGGCCACGAGATGCGCGATGATACCGCCAACGAGAATGGGTGTATTGAGCTGCAGCGGAATATACATGCCGAGTGCAAACGCCAGCGGCGAGATGCCGATCATTTCGAGGATTAGCGCAAAAATACCGCCAACGAGATAGAGCATCCACGGGGCGGGCTGGTTGGACATGAGCGGTTTGATGACCGCGGCCATGGCGTTGGCCTGCGGTGCGACGAGCGCATCTTCGCCAACAAAACCGTAGGTTTCGTTCAGCATCATGATCACCGCGCCAACCGATGCCGCGGCGACGAGCGTGCCGAGAAACTTGTATTGCTGCTGTTTCACCGGCGTGGTGCCGAGCCAGTAACCGATCTTTAAATCCGTGATAAAACCGCCGGCCATGGACAACGCCGTACAAACAACACCGCCGATGATCAGGGCGGAGACCATACCGGTTGAACCGGATAGCCCAACCCTGGTCAAAATGATGGACGACAAAATCAACGTCATCAGCGTCATGCCGGAGACCGGATTGGTACCGACAATGGCGATGGCGCGCGCGGCAACTGTGGTAAAGAGAAAGGCGATGATCAGCACAATGAGGATACCGACAATCGCATGCAGGAGATTATTGACGACGCCAAGCCAGAAAAATAAAAAGATCAACACGGCGAGTACAGCGATGAGGCCGCCAACGAGTCCCATGGGTAAATCGCGGTCTGTGCGGACGGTTTCACCTTCCTGTTTAAAACCTTTGCCGCCAATAATTTCCACCCACGCCAGTTTAAGCGCGCCGCCAATAATTTTGGATGATTTCAAAATGCCGATAATGCCGGCAATGGCAATGCCGCCAATACCAATATGGCGGACATAATTGCTAAATATATCTTCAGCGCTCATATCGCGAATTAACGCTTCCGCGGTGCTGCCGAGGATAATCGGTACGTCCTGGCCGAAATAATTCACCAGCGGAATGAACACGAACCAGGAAACGAACGAGCCGGCCGCGATGATAGCGGCGAATCGGAGGCCGACAATATAACCCAAACCCATGACAGCCGCGCCAACATTGAGGCTAAAGACCATTTTGGCGTTTTCGGCAATGCCTTTCATAAAGGGAACGGCGCGCGAGGTAAAAACTTCGCCCCACCAGTGAAACGTGCCGATGATAAAATCGTAAAGTCCGCCAATGGCCATAGCTTTGAGCAGGATCTTTGCCTGATCACCGCCGGCTTCACCGGCAACGAGAACTTCTGTCGTGGCCGTGGCTTCCGGGAATGGAAACTGGCCGTGCATCTCTTTGACAAAATAACGGCGGAACGGGATGAGAAAAAGGATGCCGAGAAAACCGCCAAATAACGAGGCGAGAAAAATTTGAAAAAACTTGGCATCCAGTTCGAGAATATAAATGGCCGGAATGGTAAAAATCGCGCCGGCCACCACAACGCCCGAGGCGGCGCCGATGGACTGGATCATGACGTTTTCGGACAACGCATTTTTTCGCCCGGTAAAAACGGACAAGCCAACCGCCAGAATGGCGATCGGGATCGCGGCCTCAAACACCTGGCCAATTTTTAATCCCAGGTATGCCGCGGCCATGGAAAAAATGGCCGAAAATAATAATCCCCACAACAGCGACCATGGCGTAATCTCGGCCAACGGTTTGTTCGCGGGGACGATCGGTGTGTACTCTTCGCCATCCTTGAGTGGGCGGTAGGCGTTTTCCGGCAGAGAGGTTTTTGTCGGTTCCATCTCAGCTCCTTGTTACTGTACGTGTTTGATTTTTGTCACGAAATATAAAACAGTGACCACGGATTTGCAAATCATTTTGTCCAATGCCTGAATAAAATTGCCGCTTGCGGTTTTTATGGTCGTTCTTGAAAAAAGTGACAAAGCGAGTTAAATAATTTCGTATTTTGATGCGGTGCGTTGTTCGACAAACTATCATAACTTTGGGAGGTTAAACATGAGTATTCTCGGCAACATTTTGTGGATCATCCTGGGTGGTTTTCTCATTTCCATCGAATATCTTGTCGCTGGTGTGGCGCTCTGTCTCACGATCATCGGCATTCCGTTCGGCATTCAAAGCATCAAGTTGGGATTACTGGCGCTGGTGCCGTTCGGCAGGCAAGTGGTTGATCATCCAACCGGATCCGGTTTTTTGCGCACGCTGTTCAATATCATCTGGTTTTTTATCGGCGGCATTTGGATCGCGTTGACGCATCTATTCCTCGCCATTCTTCTGGCACTAACCATTATCGGCATTCCCTTCGCCAAACAACACGCCAAACTCGCCACTCTGGCGTTGACGCCGTTTGGCAAAGATATTCGTTGATCCAGATGACGTATTTCTAGTCGTCGCATAGCAATATAACATCACAAAGCAGCACTTTTGTGTCGTGCTGTTTTGTGATGTTGTTTTCCCATGTGCGATGAAAAAAATCGCTGCCTCAATTATTGTCCCTCAATTTATTATCTTCTTTGTGCACTCCGCGGCGTGTGAGCCAGTAGAAAACTTTTCGAAAAAAATCTTGACTAACAAAATGAATTTGTCTATTTTGACTTAATCGATTGCGAAAATCTTTCGGTCAAAATCCTGCCAATCGACCTTCAAGAAAGAAAAGAAAGCTTATGCCTCGACCTAAAAGTAATAAAGTGACGTTGCGGGACATTGCCAATCATATGGGCATGACGCCGGCGACCATTTCAAAGGCTCTGCGCGACGGCAATGATATCTCCG
>CAYSNA010000138.1:0-12231 GCA_964432185.1 uncultured Cytophagia bacterium | reverse complement strand
TTAAACTACATGGGACTGGAATCCGGCAAACCGCTCGCCGGTCAGCCGATTGACGTCGTCTTTATCGGCAGCTGCACCAATGGCCGTATCACAGATCTTCGAGCTGCTGCTGAAATTTTTAAAGGCCGCACGGTATCCGACAAGGTGCGCACGCTTATCGTTCCGGGTTCACTTCTGGTTAAACAGCAGGCTGAAAAAGAAGGCCTTGATGTCATCTTTAAACAAGCCGGTGCGGAATGGCGTGAACCGGGTTGTTCCATGTGCATTGCCATGAACGGCGATGAAATCAAAGCCGGCGAATATGCCGTCTCAACCAGCAACCGGAATTTCGAAGGCCGTCAGGGTAAAGGTGGGCGCACGTTTTTGGCCAGCCCCTACATGGCAGCGGCCGCGGCAGTGACCGGTAAAGTGACGGATGTGAGAACACTATTATAATGAAAAGTCAAAGTCATTGCGAGCGGAGCGAAGCAATCTCCCGCCAGAGCAAACATTACGCTACCAGGAGATCGCTTCGTCGCTACGCTCATCGCGATGACTTGCATTGACTTTGCATAACCATCATCTAAAAATTGAGCCTTAAATATTCAGAATGACAAGAGGACCCCATGGAACCTTTTACAACTTTAAAAAGCAGATATGTGACCATTCAGGTCAATGATATAGATACCGATCAAATCATCCCGGCACGATTTCTCAAAGTGACGGATAAAAACGGCCTTGGCGATAATCTTTTTTGCGATTGGCGTTATAACGAAGACGGATCGCCCAAAGAAGATTTTGTTCTCAACAAGCCTGAAGCGCAGGGCGCTCACATTCTCGTCGCCGGCGACAACTTTGGCTGCGGCTCAAGCCGTGAACATGCCCCGTGGGCGATCACCGGTTTCGGTTTCCGCGCCGTCATCAGCACCAGTATTGCTGATATTTTTCGCAGCAACTCTTTGAAGAACAGCCTGCTGCCGATCATTGTGGATAATGAAACGCTGAACTATCTGTTCTCGTTGAACGAATCAGACAAAGACGCCGAACTGGAAATCGATGTGGCCTCGCAAAAACTCACGCTGCCGAACGGCACCGTCATCGAATTCCCGATTGATGATTTCAGCAAAACCTGCCTGCTCGAAGGGATTGATCAGCTTGGCTATTTGCAAAAACATCAGCCGTCAGTGGAAGCTTACGAATTAACGCATCCCGCCAGAATAAATTCTTTGGCCGGCTAATTCAGTTTAAAAACGTAGAAGGCAGCACTCTCATACACACGCCTTCTACGTTTTCTTATTTCTTTATACTTTTGCCTTTGGACTTTCTACTCAATACAATTTTCTTGCTTATCCCCCTTGTTATCTTTATCTTTATCCTCATTTTACAGTGACTGTGTCTTATGAAAAATCCGTACAAACGCACTGATGTGTTTGCCTGCAATTATCAGGGCCATGCGAAATTCAATCATCGCGTGTCCGTGTACCACGTTATGCGGCAGAAAAAATGTTATCCGCAGGGATGCATTTTGTTTCGCTGGTCGTGTGAGTTGATGAATAAAGGCAAACGTTGTCATCGCGGTTTCAATTACATGGGGCGTTTGTGCGAAGGCTGCACCTCTTATCTTGATGAAAAAATACATTATCAGCCGCGCATCCTGATTTCGGGCCGGGAGTTTGACGAGTTTCAAAACGAGGTGGAAGAATTTGATGAGTGGGTGATGGAGCACCAGGATCGCGATCTCGACATCATGTGCGAGGTGAGCAGCATCAAACCGCGGTTCAAAAAGACGATTTCAAACGGCCGCGGTCAGTTGCGGCTTGATGGATATGTGGTCGTCATGCGGTACGGCTTTATCGGCCTGACAGAATTTGATGATTATTTTTACGCCAATATGTCGCCGAACCAGCAGGATCGTCTACGGCTGGCGCCGGGCGATAAATTCGAAGCCAAAGGCCGCATGAAACTGGATCACGGCCGCGTATTGTTCCACAAGTTGTGGGGCGTGATTTTTGATTACCGATCAAGTCAGCCAACCTGGAACAACAGCAAGGCACTGGTCGCGCGCTCATCGGCGACAGAGTTCAAAATCCAGCCGGAATCGTGCATTAAATGCAAATACGGCTCGTTGGTGGATACGATTGAACTTGTGGACGGCCAGAAAAAATTCAGCCGTTCCTTGTTTTGTTTGGAAGGCATTCGGAATCCGCAAGAATGCCTTGTGTCGGTAATGGAAAAAGTGGATTTGTGTTTGTGAACAGAGCAAGTCATTGCGAGAATCCCGCGTTTTTTGCGGGAGACGAAGCAATCTACAGAAAAGTGCATGAACTCGGGAGATCGCCACGCGGCTTGTAAGCCGCTCGCGATGACTTGAATAATATTGTAACGATTAATACCCAGGAAAAGGATTCATGGCAAAAGGAATTACAACACGATCAGAAGATTATTCGAAATGGTACCTTGATGTGATAGCCGCCGCGGACCTCGCCGAACACTCGGCGGTGCGCGGGTGCATGGTGATCAAACCCACCGGTTATGCGATATGGGAAAATATCCAGCGGGCGCTGGACAATATGTTCAAAGAAACCGGACACGAAAACGCCTATTTCCCGTTGTTCATCCCCGAAAGTTTTTTGAAAAAAGAAGCCGAACATGTTGAAGGATTTGCGCCGGAATTGGCGGTGGTCACGCACGGCGGCGGCAAAAAGCTGGAAGAGCCGCTGGTGGTGCGTCCGACCTCGGAAACCATCATCTGGTCCACCTACGCCAAATGGATTCAATCGTATCGCGATTTGCCCATTCTGATCAATCAATGGGCCAACGTGGTTCGCTGGGAAATGCGCACGCGACTGTTCCTTCGCACCGCCGAGTTTTTATGGCAGGAAGGTCACACCGCGCACGCCACCGAGCAGGAGGCCATTGACGAGACATTGCTGATTCTCGGTATTTATAAAAAGTTTGCCGAAGAATATCTGGCGGCGCCCGTGTTCACTGGCGTTAAAACCGCGGCGGAACGATTTGCCGGCGCCATCGACACCTATTGCATCGAAGCGATGATGCAGGACAAAAAAGCGCTGCAGGGCGGCACCTCACATTACCTCGGCCAAAATTTCGCCAAGGCGTTTGATGTGACCTTTCAGGATGAAAATGCCGAAAACAAATATGTTTACGCGACGAGCTGGGGCGTGTCGACACGACTCATCGGCGCTTTGATTATGATGCACAGCGACGATAATGGACTGGTGATTCCGCCAAAATTGGCGCCGACCAAAGTGGTGTTCATCCCCATTTGGCGAGATGACTCGCAAGTCGAAATGATGAAATCCAAAGTAGCCGAGTTGACCGCCGATTGGAAGGGCAAGATCGATTTTAAAGTGGATGACCGCGACAATTACCGTCCCGGCTACAAGTTCAATGAATGGGAAAAGAAAGGCATCCCAATCCGCATCGAACTTGGTCCCAAAGATGTTGAAAACAATCAGGTGGTTCTGGTTCGCCGCGACACCGGCGAAAAAATGGTCGTACCGCAAGAAGGCTTGCTCGAACGCGTGCTGGACTTGCTCGAGACGATTCAACAGGATATGTTTAACCGTGCGCTTGAATTTCGCACGGCCAACACGTTTGAAGAAGATGATTACGACTCGTTGCAAAAACGCATCGAAGATCCCGGCGGATTTTTCTGGGTGCACTGGTGCGGCAGCCCGGCGTGTGAACAAAAATTTCAGGAAACCAGCAAAGCGACCATCCGTCTCATCCCCACGGATGACAGCAAAAAAGAAGACGGCACATGTATCGTCTGCGGTCAACATTCGGGCACGCGGGTACTGGTCGCCAAATCGTACTAAAATATTCGCTTTATCCTGTCAGAGCTTGAAGTCCTGACAGGATTGAGGATCGATTATTAGATGTTATATTTTTCATGCATGAAGGAGAAATACCATGCATAGCAAGAAAAAAGAAATTGTCGAATTGGAGATTCCATCAAAAACCATTCGGATCAAACATGCTATGTGCCGTAACGGGCACAGGTTGATGGACGAACACAAATTAATCAACGGCAATCCGGCCATAACAGTGCTGGCAAAATACGGTGACCAGGAAGGACTAATTCATCTTGATCCGGTATACGGCAGCTTCCAAAACTTGTGGGAGATTACCGTGCCGGAGGGCGAGTGCGTTGAGCTTTTTTGCCCCACGTGCAAAGCGTCGCTGTCGGATCACGGGCAAATTTGCGACGAGTGTCTCGCGCCCATGTTCGCCCTCTACTTGCCGCATGGCGGCATGGTGGAGGCGTGCCTGCGAAACGGTTGTCATTTTCATACACTCAAATTCACCGACTCGGACGAAATCGGCCAAAAATTGCTCGAAGATCATTATTTTGATGATATGTTTTAGTCGTCACTCCTGGCCGCGGAAGTGCACAGATCAACACAGGTGAAATACATTTTTTTCACCCATGTCGTCTGACGAATAATTTTATATCTGTGTTCATCCGTGGCTTTCAACTTTATTGTTAAAGCCATTTTATGGAACATGAAAACCCAAATTTCAAATCCGGTTATGTTGCGGTTGTCGGCCAGCCGAACGTGGGCAAATCGACGCTGACGAACGCCATTCTCAAATTCCCGCTCTCCATCACCACGCCCAAACCGCAAACTACGCGGCATCGTATTCTCGGCATCCACTCCGAGGAAAATGCACAAATCATCTTTCTTGATACGCCGGGCCTCATCGATCCAAAATATAAATTGCAGGATTGGATGATGAAAGCCGCCACATCGGCGCTGAATGATGCGGATGTAATTTTATTTCTGGTGGAAGCCTCATCAAAGCCGAAAAACAGGGATTTGGACATATTATCGCTGCTCAAAGCGACAGGCCGTCCGATCATCCTGGTTATCAACAAAGTCGATACCATAGAAAAGACATCCGTTTTGCCGCTCATCGACGAATACCAAAGAATGCAGCAATTTGTCGATATCGTCCCCATTTCCGCGCTGGAACAGGACAATGTCGATGAGCTGCTCAAGGTCATACTCACCCAATTGCCGGTCGGCATGCCGTTGTTCCCGAATGATATTATCACCCACCACCCGGAACGATTTTTCGTCAGCGAACTGATCCGCGAACAGATTTTTCAAAATTTTGATGATGAGCTGCCATTTTCCACGGCCGTGGTCATCGATGAATTCAAGGAACGAGACGGGCACAAAGATTTTATCAAAGCGCGCATCATCGTGGAGCGTCAATCACAGAAAAAAATCATCATCGGCAAGAGTGGGCAGGCGATCCGAAAAATCGGCCAGAATGCGCGCATTGAAATCGAGAAATTTCTCGATCGACCAGTGTATCTTGAATTGTTTGTTGCCGTGCGGGAAAAGTGGCGCAAAAATGACATTTTTTTAAAAGAATTCGGTTACGATTTTCGATCCATGTAAAAGCAAAAATCGGGGAGACTGATGCCAGCACCACACTCAAAAAAAACCGATCCGATTCGCCCAAAACGACTATCGGCGCTGTTAACGCTGCTGATTCTGGCGGCGTTTTTTTTCTCCTGTACCAGCCCCTACTTGCGGCCGCTGCCGCCGCTTAGTCCCGTTGTGCGCGTTGGTATTGTTTTAGATGCCGATGAGATCAAACTTCAGCCAAACCGAGCCATGACCATCATCCCGCGACAAGCCGGCACACAGTATCGCTCCGAACAGTTGGAGGTGTGGACGGTCCGTGTCAATAAAGAATCGGTGACCACAACGCCATACCGCCTGCTGCTCGGCAAGTCGGATAAAAAATCAGAAGCCAAAAAAATCGTGCAGGATTTTTCGGCAAAAAATATTAAAGCGGAATTCGTGCAGGAAGGCGACGAATTGTGGTACGCCGGGAAACGCGTCGCGGGCGCGTCGACGTTTCGAGTCTACACCGTGGAACAATACCCCAATTCTGCCGCGGCCGAGGCGGCCATCCAGGCAAACAAAAATTTAAGCGAGGCGCAGGTCGTTCCGGGCGCAGAACCAAAATCTGGCGATATCATTCTCATCTCTCCCAAAGGTGATCCGCTCACGATAAAAGATGCGCTGCGGCTGTCGGGCGCGGAATTCACCATTCACGATGTCAAGGTGGGCGAAGGCTATCACTGGTCGCGCACCGAAAAGCGCACCTATCACGGCGAGCTGGAAATTCGCATCAACGACAAAGGCAATCTCGTCGTTGTCAATGTCATCCCGGCCGAAGATTATTTGCACGGCGTGCTGCCCGGCGAAATGTCGGCCAGTTTTCCGCTTGAAGCGTTAAAAGCGCAGGCCATTGCGGCGCGCACGTTTTTCCTCTACAATTTTGACAAAGTGCATAAAAACGATCCGTTCGATGTGTGCGCCGATGTGCACTGCCAGGTTTACGTTGGCAGCAGCAGCGATAAAAAAATTGCCAGGGCGATCGAAGAGACGCGCGGCCTGGTGCTCATGCACAATGATGAATTGTGCACGACGCCGTTTTCCGCCGTCTGCGGCGGCCATACCGAGCACTCGAATAATGTGTGGAGCGACGAGTCGATACCCTATTTGCAAGGCGTTTTTGATATCAAAGGCGGTAGCGCCAACTTTGACTTGAGCACTGAAAACAACGCACGTACCTGGATCGAATCGCTGCCGGATGTCTTTTGTAATGTTGAGAAAAACGGTTCGCCATCCTATGCCAATTACGCGAAAAAATTTTTCCGCTGGCAGGAAACATTTACCCGGCAGGAGCTGGAGCAAAGCATTGGTAATTATACCGGCAAACCATTTGGTTCCCTCCTCGATCTAAAAGCCAAATCACGTGGCGTCTCCGGACGAATCGTCGAACTCGAAGTTATTGGAACAACCGCCACCATTACTGTCAGCAAGGAGCTGCGCATTCGCAAAGCGCTTTCACCCAAAACGCTGTACAGCGCCTGTATTGTGTTTGACAAAATTGGCGCGGCAGACGGCCTGCCTGATTCGTTTGTCATCAAGGGCGCGGGATGGGGACACGGTGTCGGCATGTGTCAAATCGGCGCCGCGCTGATGGCCGAAAAAGGAGTCAATGCCGGCGATATTCTTCGGCATTATTTCAAAGGCACGCGCATCAAACAATTGTATTGATGCCAGGCGCCCCATCACCCCAAGATTTATAACTCTTTGAATACCTCTCCGGAACATATTCTTTTCCTCTTTGTTGATGGCCTCGGCATCGGCAGCAAAAATCCGGAAGCTAATCCCTGTTGGTTCTCGCCGCACTTTTTTCATCATTTTAAGGATGAGACGTTTCCCAAACGGATCGACCCGAATGGTTACGTTTTGGGACTCGATGCGACGCTTGACGTGCCCGGCCTGCCGCAAAGCGCCACGGGACAAACCGCGCTGCTCACCGGCATCAACGCCGCCAAAATGTTGGGACGGCATTTGAATCGCTTTCCGAATCAAAAACTCCGCGATGTCATTGCCGAGTTTTCCATTTTTAAATGGTTTGTCGATCGCGGCTACAAAGCCGCTTTTCTCAACACCTTCAGCCCGCCATTTTTTGATTACAATCCGTACGACATCATCACCTATCTCTCCGTCACTACAGTCGCGACACTCGTGGCCAACCTTTCCTTTTTTAATACCGATGATTTGCGCGCGGAAAAATCCGTTTATCAGGACATTTTGGGCGAGGCGCTGCGAGAACGCGTACCCGATGCGCCACACTTTACGTCGGAAAAAGCCGGCGAGATAATCGGCAGACAATCACAACATTACCACTTTTCCTTGTTCGAGTATTTTCAAACTGATAAAGCGGGGCATGCGCAGGAGATGCCGCGCGCCAAAAACATTTTGCAGATTCTTGAGCGTTTTTTGGGCGCTGTGCTCGAACATGTCGATCTGCAAAAAACGCTCGTTCTGCTCACCAGCGATCATGGCAATATCGAGGATTTGTCCTTTCGCGGCCACACAAAAAATCCGGCCATGACCCTGTTGTTCGGCGCCGGCGCGGACATTGTGTCCAATCGTCTTTCAACCATTCTTGATATTTATCCGGCAATCACATCATTCTTTGAATAAAATTCGGATCATCATTGTTTTTAAAAGAAAGCTGATTATGTGCACATCGCTTTCGCTTTTAAATGTCAATGGCCCGGGGACAATTCGAGTACAATCAGCTTCTTCCAGGACGTATCAAACACCAGATGGAGGAAGCCATGAGATTTTTTCCAAGAATACTATTAATAACAAGCATGTGGTTGCTGCTGGTTTCGTGTGCCAATGAAAATAAATATAAATTGTGCGGCACATGGAAGATGGTTGAAGGAACATATATCGGCCCGGATTTTTCGGTGACGACCACCAGCGAAAACAGAATTTGTTATAAAATTCTTAGCGAGAATCATTTTTCCGTCGTCGAAATGTTTACCGAAAATCCGGACTCGCAGTTTTTCGCGGCGGTCGGCACGTACAAACTTTCAGACAGCACCTATACGGAATATTATGAGGCATCGAATCTGCCGTCAAAAACCGGAGAGACGCTGACCTTTCACTCGGTCATCAAAGATAAAAAGTGGATGATTAGTTTGACGTCGCAAGATTTGCAATTGAAAGAAACCTGGGTGTGCGTTAATTCGCGGCCAGAAAAGTTATAGAATATCCCACCTATCTACCCTCACGCGGGCCGGCATTGCAGGTTGACCGGTCCGCGATTTTTATCGCACCCGATCATCCAACAATCTTTTCAGATCGGCGCTGCTGCGCGGCGACCAACCAAACGACTTTTGCCACACCGGTTTACTCTCCATACACAAATAGACAAAAACGTCCTGCGAATATGATTTTATCCATTCATACATGCTGCCGAACATCTCAACGCGGATGGGCTGGAAATAGCGCGATTTTTTATCGACGCCGGGCAGCAGCTCGCCAAGAAAGATTTTTGAGTCAGGATGATTCTCGCGCATCACTTCTTCAAACGGCGCCGGATAACGCAGTGCACCCAAACTGATCCAGACAATGTTCTCCGGCTTGATGAGACTGAAAATTTTATCGACGGTCTCACGATAGCCGTCCCGCCAGTGTGGATGATCGAGCATCGGATCAAAATGAAAACCAAGTTTATAACCGGCTCGCTGCACTTCAGCAGCGGCGAGCAACCGGTCATCCAGCGATGTGGCTAACGATTCTTCGCTCGCGCGCATGGCCGCGGAATTCATCGACCAGGATATGACCGCGCGGCCCTTGTGATGGAGATTTAGCAGGCCATCAATATGCACGTTTTTGCTTTTCAGTTCAATAATGGCATTTTTTTTATCGGAAAAATAATTGACCAGTTCGGGGCCAAGTTCGGTGATTTGCTCAAACGTCAAACTGTCCGTTAACTCGCCGGTACCGATGCGAAAAAATGCCTTGGAACGGTTGAGGAGCGTATTGTCCAGCTCGGCGACCATGTCGTTCATATTGCAATAAATGGTGATGAGCGGATTGTTCAAATAACCCTGCAAAATGCAATAGGTGCAGCTAAGGTCGCAGCCGGCTGCGACATCGAGATTGTGATAGAGGCAGCAGATATGTTTTTGCGTGCCGGGACACAATCTTAAAAACGGGCCGCGCTGTTTGGCGAGCAAAATCTGTCCGCGCCATTGTTCCTTGTTTTTATCGACAGCCGCCTGATCGAGCAGCTCATTCGCATCAGAAATGGTTTCTTGTTCAACCTGTGGAAATTTATGCAAAATCCGCTGAGCAAATGCGGATTGCACGACAGCCTCTTCAACAAATATTTTTGACGGCGAGAATGATTTTTTCGTCGAAAAGTTTATCATGTCAAATCCAGGATACTTTTAATCGTGCCGTTTTCTAACGCCCTTTTTAAAGCGGCCATGTTGTCCTCAAATTCCGCGACAGAGCTAAAAGAAAAACCGGCAGAATAGGTATCGCCTTCAAAATAAGGCGGCGACTGCATAAAGCAATTTTGCGGCAAGCGCGCCGCCCGCAACATCGTTTCAAAATTCGCTTTGACTTGCGAATAGCGTGGATAGCGCTGCTCCCACAGCCAGGCTTTGAGTCGTTCCGTTTTTTGCGACGGCGTCAATTTTTCATCACATTGAATTTTTGTGATGGGCTCCGACTCTGCAAGTTCGACAAAAGATTGGTTTTGAATCTGAGCCACATCCGACAACAATGCAAAAAACTCGCGCTGTCGATTCTTGCCAAGACGAAAATCCGAGATAACCTGCCACATCTTGTCCTGGGTTTCGACAGATTGTCTAAGCATCTCATGCGCAAAATCAATCGGCACCTGGTCGCGAATTAATGCATTTTGCCACGCTTCGGAGAGATGCTGCAAGCCGCGGTACAACTGCAAAACTCGCGGATTGCGTCCGTAACCAAGTTGCGGCAAAACCTCTTTGGTGATCGTCTCCTCATCCATAAAAAAAATGGATGACAGCTTGTGGAGAATTTGTGCCAGTTCAATCGGATTTAAAAAGCGGACCGATAGATTCTCCTGGACAGCAAGCATAAACAAATCGAAAGAAACATCGGACTCGGTACTCACAAAAGCCGGGCATTCTTTTTCGCCTAATGTGAACAAGACCGCGGCCCTTTTGAATCCGGTGACGATTCGATATTTTTTTTCGACCGGCTGCACAACAATCGGGTTCACCAGGCCGATCTTTTTGATTGATGCAATCAGCGCGTTTTCCGGCGCCGTGGTCGAATAGCGATAGGTGGTATCGCCAATATCAAGCCGTTCAAGCGGCAGGGTGTGCAGGTTTTTTTTCATTTTGTTAAAATAAAGTGAGTTGATTGTTCTTTTTTGTTTTCAAGTGCTGTTGATCACTCTGCAGCAACGATTCGGAAATACTGCCGAGAAATCTCGACGGCTCCTGCATCCGTTTGTGACCAAGGATCAGCCGTTGTTTGGCGCGCGTCAAATAGAGATAGCGCTGGGCGCGCGTCATGCCGACGTACAGCAGGCGGCGCTCTTCATCCGCATCCAACTTTTGGCCGGGGATGTAATGTGGAATAATACCATCTTCGCAGCCAACAATAAAGACGACCGGGAATTCCAAACCCTTGGCCGCGTGCATGGTGAGCAGATGCACGCGATCCGCCCGTGTTTCAAAAATATCGATCTGCCGCTGCAGCATCAGGGTGTCAATGAAATGATCCGTATTGGAAAAAACAGCGGAAAAATCGGCCAGTTTTTTCAGCCATCGTTTTGCATCGACGTTGTCCGGCGAGATAAATTTTTCCAGCCAGCCCAGAATGGTTGCGATGTCGCTATCGTCAGGTAAGGCATAAAATTCATGCAGGAACGATGCGACATCTTTTTCATCAAAGTAAACCTGGGCGGGCGTAACGATCAAATTGGCGTTCTCCCGCATTTTTGCCGTCAGGGCGGCATTGACCAGATTCATAAACGGTTGATGGACAAGCGCGACATCATCAATATTCTGGAACGGAATACCGGAGCGCGTCAGCGCTTCGATCAGCGGCGGCGCCAGGCGCCTTGAACGCAGCAAAATGGCAAAATCGGAAAAACTGAAATCCTGCGGCAATCCGCGTTCGTCAACGCGCCGGCTGTCAAGCGAAAAAAATGTTGTGCCGCCGATGTGCTGTTCAATGCGGTGCACGACAAACTCGGCTTCGGCGCGATCCGTGGGCGAGACGTTGATGTGCACTTTGACCTCAGGATCAAGATTCGACCACAGCGATGATTTGGCATCATCCCCGCGCCGCAACATTTGCAGCGAAGCGGAGAGAATATTTTGCGCTGAACGGTAATTGCGATTCAACTGGATGAATTCCGCATTAGGAAAATCTTTTTGAAATTGAAAAAAATAATCGGCGCTGGCGCCGCGGAATCCGTAAATCGCCTGATCAGGATCACCGATGACGCACACATCACGCGCCGGGATGGCGAACAATCGGAACAGCTCGTACTGCATTTTGTTGATATCCTGAAACTCGTCCACGGCAATGACCGGATAACGAGAGGAATAATCGCGCCGCAGATCGGGATTTTGGCTGAGCAGACGGACGGTCAAATTAATCAGGTCATCAAAATCGACGGCGTTTTCATCAAGCAAAAGTTGTTCATATTGTTCAAAGAAAATTTTGAGATTGTGCGGCGAGCTTTCCCAAACTTCTTTCGGCACCAGATCGGGCGTATAGCCTTGCGCTTTGAGAAACGAAATCCGCTCGAGTGTGGCGTTGGACATTTTTTCGCCGCATCGTTTTTTCAGCTCATCGAGCAGGGCCGCATCATCGGCGA
>CAYSNA010000137.1:0-12377 GCA_964432185.1 uncultured Cytophagia bacterium | reverse complement strand
TATGATGATCAGATCTATTTCAAAGATTCCATTCAGGAAATTCACGGCATCGAGGATTTCAGGGCCATGACGGAGCGGCTGACGGAACGATCAAAAGATTTGAAAATGAATATCGTCCGGGCCGTACAGCAGGACAATATTATTTTTATTGAATGGGAAATGACCATCAGCTATAAGAAAAATCCAAGTTCGGTCCTGTACGGCGCAAGTCGGGTAACGCTGAATGAAGCTGGCAAAATTAGTGAACAGCGAGATTACTATGATTTATGGGGTGACATCTTTGATAACATTCCCCGCTTTGGCAAATCATATCGGAAATTTATGAAAAAGAAATTCGGATAAGACCGGCATATGAATAAAACCAAAAAATTCTTCCAGTACGTCAAAGAGTATCAATGGTCCAATATTTGGGCCATGATCAAGAACAGCCAATTGGATCCGGACATCTGCACGGACGATTTCTCCGGAAAACTCGTTGTCATCACCGGCGCGACGTCGGGCATTGGATATTTAACCGCCCGAAAATACGCCTCTCATGGCGCAAACCTGCTATGCGTCAATCGTAATCCGCAGAAATCGGAAGCCTTGCGTGTTGAAATTGAAACCGACTTTGGCGTGTCCTGTCAATATATAATAGCTGATCTGAGCCGGCTGCCGGACATCCATCGAGCCGCTGAGGAACTCGTGCAAATCCAAAAGCCGATTGATGTGCTGATCCACAATGCCGGTGTTTATCTGACCAAAAGGGAAGTCACACCTGACGGCATTGAAAAAGTTTTTGCCGTGCATTATCTCTCTTCATTTATTTTGAATTATCTGCTGCTGGATAAACTAAAATCTCAGGAACGCGCCAGAATTATCCTGGTGAGTTCAGAGGGTCATCGGTTTGCCGCATGGGGGCTTCATCTGGATGATTTGAACTGGGAAAAACACCGCTACTCCGGCTTGAAAAGTTACGGCTCCGCCAAAACTGCCCAGCTCTTGTCGATGAGTCTTTTTGCCGAGCAGTGCCAGAATACCGGTGTGTCCATAAATGCCATGCATCCCGGGGCCGTCAAGACGGAAACCGGCCAGGAAAACGGACCACTTTACAAATGGTTCAAAACAAAGTTTTTGGACAAAACTTTAAAATCCGCTGATTTGTCCGCTGAAGCTTTGTATACTCTGGGCGTGTCAAAAACGTTTGAGGCGGTTAGCGGAAAATTCTTTAACTTGACCACCGAAGAACAACCGGCACCGCCGGCTCTGGACCGGGAAGTGGCTGATTTGCTGTGGCAAAAAAGTCTGGATTTGGCCGGCTTGCAACATACAAAACCGTAAAACGCTCATTATTTTTTTTGTTGAGAAAGAACATCCTATGGCTGAAAATAAATACAAGTCTATCATTGTCGGAGGAGGTATCGCGGGATTGACCTCGGCAGCCTATCTCGCACGCGCCGGACAGAACGTTGTGCTTTTTGAGAAAAATAAAGAGTGCGGCGGACTCGTCAATTCCTTTACCAAGGATGGTTTTCATTTTGATGCCGGTGTCAGAGCCTTGGAGAATGCCGGCATTATTTTCCCCATGCTCAACGACTTGGGCATTCACCTGGAGGTCGTCAAGAGCAAGGTGTCGCTGGGCATTGAAAATGAAATTCTTCACATTGAGAATCTGCAGAGTGTCGAGCATTACAGGGAGCTGTTGACAACACTCTACCCCCAGCAAAACGAGGATATTGATGCGGTGATCCGAATCATCCGCAAAATAATGAAATACATGGATGTGCTTTACGGCATTGAAAATCCGGTATTCAAAGATCTAAAAAAAGATACGGATTTCATTTTTAAAAAGCTGCTGCCCTGGCTGCCGAAATTCCTTTTCACCGTTGGCAAAATTAACCGCATGAACATGCCGATTGAGGAGTATCTGGATACGATTCTCAAAGATCGCGCGCTCAAGGATATTATCTCACAACACTTTTTTAAAAATACGCCGGCCTTTTTTGCCCTCAGCTACTTTTCCCTCTACCTGGATTATTTTTACCCCAAAGGCGGCGTCGGCACGTTGGCGGATGCCGTGAAAAATAAAATTATTGAATTGGGTGGAGAGATCAAGACCGAGACGACGATTGCCGAGGTCCATGCCGACGACTGTTTTGTGACAGATCAGAACGGCATTCGTTACCAGTATGACAATCTGATCTGGGCGGCTGATTTGAAAACACTGTACCGCATCATGCAGACCGATGGGCTTACACCCGCCATCAACTCGAAAATTGTCGAGATGCAGGAAAAGTTGCGGGAGAACAGGGGAGGCGACTCGGTTTTCACGCTATTCTTACAAGTGGATGAACCGCTTGAAACGTTTGCCAGGATCGCCAATGGTCATTTCTTTTATACTCCCTCCAAAGTTGGACTGGGCGATACCTTGTGGACGGAGCTTGATGAGTTGCTGACTAATGTTGAGGGCACGGACAAGTCGCGGATTCTGGCCTGGCTGGACAAATATACCAGTCTGAATACCTATGAAATTTCCATTCCCGGGCTAAAAGATCCTGAACTCGCACCCCCGGGAAAAACCGGCCTGATCATCAGTCTGCTGGCGGAATATGATTTATTTAAAAAGGTGGAGGAGGCCGGCTGGCTCGATGAATTCACCACAGCGCTGGAGGAGCGGATTATTAAGGTAATTTCCGGATCCATCTATCCGATGCTCAAAGACAGCATTATAACATATTTTTCCTTTTCTCCCATCAGCATTGAAAAAAGAATCGGCAGCTCGGAGGGCGCTATTACCGGCTGGTCTTTTATCAAACCGTCGCCTGTCGTCAACAAGATACAGTTTTCTGATCGTTCAGTCCTGACACCGATTCCGACCATCTTTCAGGCTGGACAGTGGGCCTACAGTCCGGCTGGCGTACCCATGTCGATTTTGACGGGAAAATTGGCCGCGGATAAAGTATTAAAAAAATAGCGGATCATTTATGTCAACATATAATGATGTGATGTCGAAAAACCAAAAAGAAAACCAAATCGATGTAACACGGAAATAGAAAACTTTATTTTTGCACGACATAGAGTTGCCACAGATCATGAGTTGATGTGTGAAGCAGGGGCGACAACGCAATTTTGCCGGTTGCGCCGATACTTTTTTGCAGATAGTCGAGCTCCGTTAGCTTGTCCTTGATCTCCTGCTCCACGGGGAGGTGAAAACCGGCATTGCGAAGCAGCAACAGGCCTTTGGCACGAATGGCCAGTTCCAGATGAATTCTCAGAAAGCACAGCATGTCGGCAACCACTTCTCCTGAAAATTTGCTTTTCAGCGATAACAGGTATCTGCCCGCTTTTGTTTCTGAAATTGATCCGGTCAAGATGTCCTCTAAAAGCTGAACATCGTCTTCCAAACGCAGCTCCAGCCAATTTCGAAGGGCTATTTCGCTCTGCGAAAAGATGATAATCATAAAAAGCGGCAATGTCAAAAGCTGAGTAATCGTCGTGTAAAGTGGCGGCAAAAAGAAATGATTAAAGGCCGAATGAAGCGCTATCGCAGCAAACACGCCGGGCACGAAAACCAGAATATTTTTTGCATGGCGCTCGGCCAAACTTTTGCTAAAAATCGCGGCAATAGCTGTTGTGCCGCCATGCATGACCGCCGTGCCGCATCCCCGAATCAACCAAACCATTATATTCGCTTGATCCAGAGATTGCAGATAATAGATATTTTCGATCACAGCGAAACCGGCGCCAATGGCAAATCCATGAATGGCCGCATCCACCAAAAATCCCACCTTGTGCGCTCGAATCAAATAGATGATATAAATCGCTTTTAATGTTTCTTCGATGACAGGCGAAATATATCTGAAAAAGAGAGACATTGAGCCGCTAAACATTAGCGAAAGATGGTTGTTGAGAACGTAGGCGATCATCGCAACAAGACCGCCAAAAACGATCGTCTTTATCACCGATTGCAGCCTGACCAGCTTATAGCTGTCCAGCGATACAAGAGCGACCAGAAACAATAAAACGGGAAACAGGCTGAAAGCGATTTTCAAAATAGACATGGGCCGAGCTTTGCTTAATGAGTTTAGCAAAAAAAGATATGGAACACGGATAAAACGGATCGAACGGATTTGCACGGATGTTTGTAAATGAATTGTGAAAATCTATGTCTGTAATGACTGCACAATGTTGTCTCACGTCTCACCATTCAATAAATCCGTTTTTATCCGTCACATCCGTTCAATCCGTGTTCCATTTTTTATAATATCTTTAAAGAAACCATCACTTCAGTCGATGCTTTGGCATTTTCTTCAAATGCCACGGCATAGCCGAACGACAGTGTCGAGTTTAAAAGCGACCAGGTGACCAGGCGAAAGTCTATTTGTCCGCCGACATTGGTTGCATGTCGTCGAAGATCCGGCGCATCAACGTTGGTCATGAGAGCGGAAGAAAACAGCGCGAGTCGAGCCCAGCGGAGATAAAAGCTGGTAAAGCCAACACGCCGGAATCTCAGCGGCGGCAAAGTCCACTCAACCATAAATTTGCCGTAATTGCTGCCGCCAAAACCGTTCAGCTCAACACCGGGAAAGCTGTAGTACTCCCGGTAGCGATTTTGTTCCTGATAATCAATCCAGTTGTTGCCGAATCCGCCAAAATAAAAATTCGCCAGCGGCTCGTCTCTATCGCCGACGGAATAACCGGCCGAACTTCGCAACCAGATGGAGGAATGCGACATTGGCAATAAAAAGCCGTAATCCAGATTGGCATAAAAA
The DNA here is from genome assembly GCA_964432185.1 of uncultured Cytophagia bacterium. Classification (GTDB taxonomy): domain Bacteria; phylum Zhuqueibacterota; class Zhuqueibacteria; order Residuimicrobiales; family Krinioviventaceae; genus Kriniovivens. Next base: position 7,626 of record CAYSNA010000137.1, on the reverse strand, counting down.
CGCGGAAACAACCGTGAATTGACATAATTTGTCTGATTGAGAACTCGCCAATTGATGCCTTTTTCGTATTCAACCGCTCCGAGCGTTTTAAGCAGATATGAATAGTTTAATTTCGCCCCGAATGATAAAAATCGATCATAAGCAATAGCGATATTCTGGAAATCCGGCAGCCGCTCCAGACCGCTGTAGCCGGCGAGTTTCAGCGTATAATCCAGTATTTTGGGCTTGTTATAATACAGGGTGTTGCTATACTGCACACCCAAAGAATAACCTTTGCGACTCGTTTTGGTGGGGCCAACCAGATCATAAAAATCGGAGGCATTATAAGCGCCGTTCACCTTCCAGTTCCAAAAATCGAACTCAACATTGACATGCAACCGTTCTTCCGGCGGGAGAAAATCGTACGGCGAATAAGCCGCGGTAATGTATAATCCATTGATGCCGCCCAATGGATCCTGTAAATTCAAGCGCACGCCATACGCCGCCAGATCCTTGTAACCTTCGACAACGGGATAAGCAGAGGCGAGCCGCATTTCTTTTAATCCATTATATCCCCCCGACGCAATCGTCAAAGAGTCAAGATCAATGAGTGTTGGCGACGGCGGATCGAGTTTCCAGGTTTTGAGAATCGGGTATTCCTCGACAATCTTGTGTCCGAGAAAAGTAATAGCCTTGATGTTTTGCGGCTGTGCGGCTATTTTTACCGGCAAAAAACCCTGTCCCGAATAACGGAACACAATCAGAGAATCGTCCGAGATCGGCACGGGGCGAAAAAAGCCGGTCTCGCCATTGGTCAGCGGCACCGTCGTTTTGCTTTCAAGATCAATTCGATAGACATTGGATACGCCGCTATAGTAGGATGTGCCGTACAAGTATTTGCCGTCGGGCGAAAAGACAAAGTTTTGCGGCGAATTGTCCTCAAAGGCTTCGACAAATTCATAGTCGCTGTTTCCATCAAGCAGATTTTCCAGCCGCCAGCGTACCAGACGTTGACTGCCATTTATCTCCACCAGCGAGGCGGACAACGAAGCGCCGTCCGGCGAAATGTCAATATCAAACAGGTCTTTGCCATATTTTAATGGCAAAATTTCCTCGAAATGATGATACGGCGCCGGCACTCTCACCAACGTTGAAAATCCATCGTGATGTCGAACGCCCCAGAGGGATTTATCCGCCGGATTATAAACCAGATCGCCGATTCGTGCCTGCCGCATCAACAGCGTCACCTTGCCGGTCTGAATATCGACCGCGTTCAGATCGCGCCAGGACGAGCTGTTGTGAGTGGTGAAAAATAAACGATCGGACGATGGATCATAGGCCAGAGATGAAACGTAGTACAGCGCCGGCGTGGGCACGTGACAAATGGTACGAATCGTACCCGTCTGAATATCTATTTCGGCAATGTGCGCCATGTGTCCCGGGAAATTCGCTCCGACATACAGCTTGGTTTTTGCGGCATCATAAAAAGCGCGCGACACCGAACCCAATGCTTCGGGATAAACAGGACGATACGGCGTCACCGGGCTCAATCGGATCGAATCCAGATTGGCGCGCTGCCAGGTGCGTTCCCAGCTTATCCATTTGGACCATTCGCTGTCGAGTGAAACGCCGTAAACATTTTTAAACTGCGATGAAAAATAGCGCTTGCTGTCATTGGTGCGATTGTACCACTGCAATAATTTATCGATGCCATAATGATCAACGAGGTAGCTGATAAACCGAGTTCCATACAAATAGGAATTGACGCCAATTTGAAAATCAATCGTCGTGCCTTCGGATTCCAGGCCCACAACGTCATAAATATAGCTACTGTCGACGACCATGGTGCGGAACACCATTTCATCATAACCGTTTTGCGCCCGGCCAATACCACCGGCCATCCAGGTTTCCATAAATGTGGCGATGCCCTCGTGATACCAGCGCGGAGAATACCAGCGTGGCGTCGTCAGATAACTGTAGTACATCGACAGTGGATTTTCCGCGATGGGAGAGACCTTGCCGCCAAATATTTTTCTGTAAAAAGCATCGGCTTTGCCGGCTTTGTCCGTGGCCAGCACGTGCACCAGCTCATGGCTCATCACCCAGTTCATGCGTTCATTCGTTGGGGAGGTTTCATAGACATAATCAAACGGCTCAATGCCGACGTTGATATAATTCCAGGGGATGGTGCTCGTGCCGGCCGAGCCGTAATCATTAAAATCCTGAAACAGAATGGTGACTTCTTCCGACGGTCTGTAATCAAAAAGCGCCCGATGAAATTTGAGCGAGTTCTCAAAACAGCGGGCGGTGTGGGGGAGTAGATAAGCGTGATTATTATCGTAATAAACCAGGCGCAGATTTTTGGTTTGCAGGGCGTATAAGGGCACTTGAGCCGGAATGTTCGTTTTCAGAAGAAAAACAAAAGCCAGCCATTGCAGCCAAAAGTTCGTGCGTCGATAACGGGCGGACATTACGAATGGCCAGAATTTCATGGGTGTCATCTCATTTTAGATTCAGATATTTTGATTAGCCAGCAAGACCAAGAGCACGATTGATTATTATGGAACACGGATCGAACGGATGAAACGGATAGGCACGGATTTTTTTATCCGTCAGAATCCATTCCATCCGTTCCATCCGTGTTCTAATTGAATGGAACGCGGATCGAACGGATGGAACGGATAAGCACGAATTTTTTATCCGTTAAAATCCGTTCAATCCGTGTTCTAATTGAATGGAACGCGGATCGAACGGATCAAACGGATAGGCACGGATTTTTTATCTGTTCAAATCCGGTCAATCCGTGCTCTGCAATTTACAGGTCTGCGCTTTTGCCAATGACAGCTCTTGGGCCAAGCAGTTCTGCTCTTTCCAAAGCGCTCATTTTTTCCAGTGACTGGGAGCGCTCCAGGGCTGACATGTTTTGCAGAGTCTCAGCCCGCTCCAACACCGGCATTTTTTCCAACGTTTGGTTGCGTTCCAATACCGGCAGCTTTTCCAGAGATTGCGCCCGCTCCAAGACCGGCATGCGTTCCAGAGTTTGAGATCGTTCCAGCACCGGCATTTTTTCCAGGGTGGCCGCACGTTCTACAAGCGGCATTTTCCCCAAAATAAAAGCCCGTTCCAGGACCGGCATTTTGCCGAGCGCCTCGGCGCGATCCAGCGCGGGCATTTTTTCCAGTGATTGCTGGGACTTTTCCAGGGAGGTCATTTTTTCCAAGAATTCACTTTTTTCCAGCCCACTCATTTTTTCAAGCGTTTCCGCACGTGACAAGTCTTGCATAGCCTGCAGCGTTTGGGCTCGTTCCAGGACCGGCATTTTATCCAAAACTTGCGCCCGCTCCAATGTCGGCATTTTTTCTAGGGATTCAGCACGCTGAAAGGCGGCCATGTTTTGCAGGGTTTGCGCGCGTTCCAGCGTTTCCAGACGCGCCAAAGCTTCGGTGCGATCCAGCGTCGGCATTTTTTCCAACACCTGCGCCCGCTCCAGTGCCGGCATTTTTTCCAGCGATTCATTTCTTTGCAGGGCCGGCATTTTTTCCAAGACCAAAGATCGTTCCAGCACCGGCATTTTTTCCAAAGTAGCATTTCGTTCCAACACCGGCATGTTTGCCAGTTCGGTCGCTTGTGTTTGAATCGCTTGTGCGAATGCTGAAGCTTCGGCGCTTTCGCCCTCAAGCACAACATCCTGTTCGGAAATCTGCTCTACCCGGTGCTTTTCCGCTTTTTCTGCCCCGCCAATGGTGCCTTGCAGATTCTCAGATGACGGAGGAATATTACCGATAGCAAAGAAGACAATAACAGCGACAACAACAAGTGCACTGGCGACGAACAACATGCTTTTGGTTTGCTTTTTCATGATCTCTTCTCCAAAATGAGTAAAAAGTTTTGAATAATGTCACTTGAAATACAATTGTCAGAATTTAAAGTTGGTTCGAGTTTCAAAAAAAATACGCGCTGCAAAGTCGGATATTTTTTACAATGAAATATCTTGTTTGTAAATGCACTCTCCGTCTCGAAAGAATTTTAACGTGACATCAAAAACATTAGTATTTATTTTGTTGAAATAGAGACTAAATTGTACGTCTCCGAGGGACGAGATTCGTATGTCGTTTAAACCGAGATCAAGCGAGATTTTTCGGCTCGTGGTGCTAAAGCCGGAATAATGTAAAGAAGCGGCATCGTATTCAATACGCAAGTCCGTCGCTTGAGCAGTTAAAAGGTCGGCCACAAGCGCAAAACTCTCTTCACCTTTTGTGACAGTGACGGTCCCATTGGTCTCGCTTGCCGCAACAGGAAACACTGTGGATGCATCGGAATCCAATGGACCATCCACTCCAATGGTGCCATAAAGATTCGTCGAATTTAAACTGTGCTGGAATGGTCGTTGTTGCATTATGGCGGCATAGACAAAAATGCCGATTAGACAACCCAGCGAAAAAACAAACGCCAGTTTGGCTGACGGCCTCGCCATTGGAAGCGCAAAAAGTGATCCGATTTTTGCGGATCGCCTGACGGCCGGATAATGGTTCGGATTGATGGAATTTAAAATATATTTTTTGATGTTTGGCGATGGCACCACCTGCGGCAGATCGCCGAGCAGTTGTGCGGTCTGCGAGAGTTCCTCGTACAGCTTTTTCGCCTCCGGATTGGTCTCAAGATAACGATAAAGTTTTTTTCGCTGAGATTCGCTTAAAAGGCCATCAATCTCTTTATGCATTTTTTCAATATAGGATTTTTTAATCATTGTGCAGCATTCCTCTTGTCATGAGCACATTTTTTAGCATTTGTCTGGCGTCATACAAACGGGACTTTACCTTCTTGTCCGAAAGATCCAGACAAAAAGCGATCTCCTGATAGGACAAGCCTTCAAAATGCTTCAACACAATCAACAGACGATGTTCGGCCGAGATCAACAAAAGCGCCTCCTGCAGGCGCTCGTTTGTTTCTCTTGTGTTATAGTCATCGTCAGTAGAGTTTGCAAAAAGATGAGCATCATCCAACTCGGCAAAGCGCTTTTTGTGCTTCCTGGCATTCAACGATTCATTCAGCGCGATGCGATACAGCCAGCTAAAAAACTTGAATTTTGGATTGAATTTATCCAGTTGCTCATAAATTTTAATAAATACCGTTTGGGTGATATCTTCGGCGTCATCAAAACTCGCGGTCATTCGAAAGGCGATGTTGTAAACGGTTTTCTGATATTTTTCAACGAGCCTTTCAAATGCTCTCACATCTCCCATCAGGCAGCTCTGTACTAACTGGGCGTCGCTCTTTTCATCCATAAATACAATTCAATTTGGTAAAAGTTGGCTATTTCATGAAAAAGTTCACATTTGGCCAATTTGGGCAAATGTTTGAAATCCCTTCGTGTTCCTGTTTATCCAGCTTGTGAAAAAGCACCGGACACGGATGTGCACGGATACGACGGATTGGATATTTTTACTTTATCGGCCACAAGAAAATCAATGAAATCCGTGTAAATCTGTTCAATCCGTTCACAACCTTGTCCCATTATCATTTTGGATTCCTGGCTTGTCCAGGCTAGTCAATTTGGAATATTTTGTCAAATCCCGCATATCGAAAGACATCCTGAATGTGTTTGTTCAAGTTGATTAATTTCAACTGCTGATTTTTATCGCTGAGCCGTTTTTGCGTCACCAGCAAAACACTCAAACCGGCGCTGGAAATATAATCGAGCTCTTTAAAATCAACTATTATCGATGCGCTCACCTTGTCAAAAAATTGAGTGGCATATCCCACCTGGGAGGCATCAAAACGGCCTTTTAAGAAAATATCATTCTTCTCATTTCGTTGTATCTCAAACATGCGGTTTCTCCAGATATTTAATGAGAGTGATTGTGCTTGTTCCATCCTGATAGTCGTAGTTGATTTCGTTTATGAATTTTTTGACCAGATGAATGCCGACGCCGCCGGGTTTCCGATTTTCCAGCGGCTGGTCGGGATCATAGTCTGCCGAGTTATTAATGTCGTATGGTCTGCTGCCAAAATCCGTTAACACAACAGAAACCCGGTCTGTTTTTTGTGCCAACTCGATGAGAATGTCGTTCGAATTTTTTGCCTGATGTTTTGCCATGTTGGTAAAAAGTTCTTCCACCGCCAGTTGTAAAACAAATGAGATCGACTCGTCCAGTTTGTGATGGGCGACGAATTTATCGATAAAAATAAAAATACCCGATAACGAGTTTATATCTCTTTTAAATTTTTTTCTCATGAGCGATAATAGAGAGTCAATACAGTCATATCATCTGATTGAGCGCGGCCGGCAACGAAATTTTTCACCGTTTCAATCAGGTTTTGCGTGGTTTCTTTTGCATTATTTATCGGATGCTTCAGGCCATCTTGCAGCCGTTCTTCACCATATTCCACATTGTTCGGTCCCATAGCTTCGGTGATGCCGTCGGTGTAGAGAAGAAGCCCATCGCCTGGTGTCAGTCTGGTGGTTTTAATCTTATACGATGCGTTGGCGAACACGCCGAGGACAATATCGCCGGTGATCTCTAGAGCGATTGCTTCTCCATTTTTGCTGATCTTGTATGGCGGAAGATGGCCGCCATTGCAATAGACAACCTCGCCGGTGGATATGTCGAGGATGCCGTAAAACACGGTGACAAACATCGAGGCCACGCTTTCGAGTTGCAGCATGCGATTGACTTGTTGCAGACATTCATTCGGCGACAGCCCCTTTAATGCTGTCGATTTCAACACGGTTTTGCACACCGCCATGAAAAGCGCCGCCGGCACGCCTTTGCCGGACACGTCGCCGATGGCAAATCCCAATCGATTTTCATCGATAAGGAAAAAATCGTAAAAGTCGCCACCCACTTCCTTGGCGGGCGTCATTTCAGCATAGATGTCCAGTTCGGGGCGATCCGGAAACGCCGGGAACGTTTTCGGCAGCAGTGACATCTGAATGGTGCGCGCAATATCCAGTTCATGGTGCAGCGCAATCAATTGATCGCGGGACTGAATCGCTTCTTTCAGCTTGAAGAGATCGGCCAGTGATTTATTGATGGTGATTTCCAGATCAGTGAGATCGATGGGTTTAATGACAAAATCATAGGCGCCGCGATTCATGGCGGTTCGGATGTTTTCCATGTCACCATAGGCTGAGACGATCACAGAACGCAGCAGCGGATTTTGCAGCTCTTGCATTTTGGTCAGGAGGGTGAGTCCGTCCATCTCCGGCATATTGATGTCGGTCAACACCAGGTCAATGGTGCCGTCGTTTTGCAAGCATTGTAAGGCCTGCACACCATTCTGTGCAAAGAGAAACTCAAATTCGTTGTCGCGTATGTGCCGGCGAAATTTTTGTCTGACCAGATGTTCCAGGTCCGGTTCGTCATCCACAACCAGTATTTTGGCGGACATATCCTCTCCTTAAAAAATTGAACACGGGTTTAACGGATGAAACGGATAAGGACGGATTTTATCCGTTAAAATCCGTTGCATCCGTTCAATCCGTGTTCCGATTACTTTTCAAATGGTTTTCAAATTGGTGTCTTTTGATCAGTTTATAAATGGAACACGGATCGAACGGATTTGACGGATCGGCACGGATTTTTTAATCTGTTCAAATCCGTTTCATCCGTTCAATCCGTGTTCCGATTATCTTTCAAATGGTTT
>CAYSNA010000136.1:0-12391 GCA_964432185.1 uncultured Cytophagia bacterium | reverse complement strand
ACGGTTACGGTCCAATTTTTGATATCTCGATATACTGTGCCGTTGACGACAAATCGGTATACATCCGGGATTTTGGCCGAATCGGTAAACGTGATATTCACCGACTCAAGCCTGCCGGGCGTATCGGAAAGCACAAAATCGCTTGCAACGATATCGCTAATCTCAGTATCCAGGAAAATATTGACCGGTTCGCTTACCGTTACATTTCCAGCCGAATCGCCAAGAATATAGACAAACGGCCATGATTGATTCGTCAAATCAGGAAAGGTATAGTCAAATTCCGGCAGAGCTTCTCGGCAGGTCGGTTCCGGCAAATCCGGACTTGTTCGTTCGAGCTTGTAGGCATCCTCGTTATCGGTGATCATCCGAACACGAATCGTCGCATCATTCGTCCAGCCCGCGTAGGCGCCGTTCCGTTCATCATCGTCGACTGAGACGAAATCTTCGACCACCATGGTTACAGTCAAAATCGCATCGTCATAAATGAGCCAATTTTTAATTCCGCTCGGTTCGACGTTATCATAAATATCTTTGCCTCGAACGGTTAATTCCACTCTGTCGCCGGAAGTGATAGTCGAGATAACTCGAGAAAGATCGAATTCGATCTTTGATTCATACCTGATAACGACGCTGTTATCGCGTCCAATGATGACCAGGGAATCTGCCACTTTAGCTTTAAACTTAAAGTGGTCCAAAAGGATTACTGTGCTGTTGGTAAAATTGGAATCGGGAGCCGCACACGTGCTCTCACCAAAATTCAAGTCAACCATTCTATAGGAAACGATCTCCGGGTAGGCAAAAATCAGGTCGAGTTGTTTGGTTAACGGCGGTGAAACCGTATTGCCGGCAATATCCGTCGCAGACACAGAGAGCACTGTAGACATATCAACGCCAATATTCGGCACATGGACAATAACGTGCCAAACGTCGCCAGTTAATATTTTTTCGATACGAGGTTGAATCGGCAGAGCGGGATTAAATTTAATCTCGATCAAAGATGTATCGACACCGGAGAGCTCGTCCGAAATATCGATGGGAATAGTCGGATTCTTCGGTGAAATTGGAGATTGGACCTGCGACAAATTGATTGTCGGTGGTTTGGTATCCACTTTGACTGTGCCGGATTGTCCGTCCCCACAGTTCACCGCCTGTTCCCAACGGGCATTGGGGTCGCCATGGGATCCCGGGGAAAATGAGGCATCGCAAGCTTCCGCTGTGAATGACAGCTTGCCGTCACTTTGAACGGTAATATCAAATGTGCCGTTGTACCGGCGGGGCGCGGGATTCAGCGGATCGCCATTAAAAATGGTGTCATTCTTAGCATTGATGTCGCCGCTTATAGTGACGGAGGTGATGCCGGAAGTGTCATAAGCCGAATAGTTCATCTTGAAAGTTCTGGACGTCAACCAGCCATTTTGTCCGGGACCAACAATTTCAACAGGATCAAGTGTCGGCGGCAAAACATCCTGAAAAGAAGTCACAACTTTAATGGAATCTTCACCGTTATAATAATCACCTTGATATTTGGCTCGCAGAAAAGCCGCATAAAAAATATCTCTATTTAACCATGTTGGATCATTAATCGGTGCATTGTAAAAAGTCAAATTGGCATCCAGGCGGATTTCCTCAAAGTCGTCAGCGTTGAGGCTATCCGGCCCATAGATGAAATAAATTTCACAAGCATCTCGTCCAACAGTGATAGGATTTCCATTAAATTTGAATGTTACACTTTCCGCGACCGGTTCCCAATAGATGGTATTGGAAGAGTTCGAAGTAAAGGCCGGCTCTAATGAAAGCTTTACTGGCGGCATTTCCACTTCACCGACGGCATCCATAGTGCTCAGTTTGTCGCGGATTTTTTCCGCAAAGTTTTGTTGCCGCAGATCCAAGGAAGCCTGCCGTTCCACTCCCACTGATTGTGAAACGGCATTTTTTGTGACTGCCAGAATGAAAGCCACTAAAATCACTGCTGCCAAGTTCCAAATGCTGTTTTTCTTCATAATTCGTAACTTTTCTTGTTATTCTTTATTCTCTCTACCATCATACATTACACTATTAAAATTCATTTCAATGTAATGCAACAGTTCGCCTATCATTGAAGAAAAATATAACTCAATTTTGTGGCAAAAACAAATTTTTCCAGGCTATTTTATAAGAAGCATTCTTTTTACAATACTTTTACTCTGCTTGTTTGCATCCTCAAATTGAATTTTATAATAATAGATACCACTGGAAACAGCTCGTCCAGCTTCATTATCTCCATTCCAAAGAACAGAGTGTTCACCTTTGTTTTTAAACTCGTTGGTCAGGATTTTGATTTTTTGACCCTGAACATTGTAGATCTCGACCGCGACCTGCGAATCATACTCTATCGTGTAAAAAATACTCGTCGACGGGTTGAACGGATTCGGGTAATTCGCCGTCATCAGTTCATGGTCTCTAACCAGTACGTTTTGCGATGAACCGTCTCTGAAATGATATTGAATGTATGCCGGCTCTGACCATATAGATACCGACTTGTTTGGGAACAGCGCTTTAACCCGGATTTTATAAAGAAAAATATCCAAGCTTACACTGTCGGGTGGTTCGGGCAACGTATAAGAAAGCTTGTCTTTCGAACCGTAATCCAGCTTTAAAATCCCCCCTTCAACATCGTTAAGTTGAAGGACAAATTTGATGCTGTCCTGTTGATCAAAATGTTTGAAATTGCAGCGTAGTGTAATATCCGGATTTTCAGTGGTCTCAATACCATCGACAACCGATGGATCTTTTGCAATAATCGTGCATGTCAAAGCTGTTCTGCTGAAGGCGCTGGCTTGGAAGTTGGATTCGGTAAATTTTTTGTCTCTCGTGCCGCGACTATTACCAACGTTATCTACAGATCCAATTTTATAGGTGATCAATCCGTTTCGACCTATGGACTCAAACGAATCGTGATAAAATGAATCCGCAGTCGCATCAACAAATGTGAACGTATCGGTCACAGACGTTTTTCGATAGACGTAAAAACTGTCAACTCCACTGACAAAATCTCGCACACCTTGCCATTTTACTTCGATAAAGCCGTCCGTTTCGTCTTCATTCACAACGGTTGTTGCCGTGAGCGATGAGACATCGCTTGGCTTGAAACAATCCGGCACAACTCTCAACACTGTGCTCCACGCGCTGTAATTTTTCTGCAGATCTCTCAGTTGCGCACGGCAGTAGTAGTTATGGCCGTTGATAAAGTTCAAATCATTTTGGCCGCCATTGGTCAAATCAATTTCTGCAACAACAACCGTATCATTCGTCGAGATGCTGATCCAAGTGGTTTCAAAAAAATGTTTATCAGGACCGGTCTCAGTGTCAAAAAAGTCCTGGTTGTCTCTTGCAATTTGAAACAGAATTTCATGATATTCCGGCTGCGTCAATGAATTGATATCGGCCACAAGTGTAATTGTGGCGCCTTTATAATACTGGCCATCCACAAGCGGAGGATCGGTTATCAGCCCCGGTGGAGGCACTTGCATAACGATGTCAGATTCGATCCCGCTGCTCACATTGCCCACGTTATCAACCGCGTCAATACGATATGTGAAGACTTTATTCGGAACAGCGACATCGGCAATTTCATCCGTGATACAATAATCAAAGTTTTCGCCGGCATCACATCTATCCTTTACCCAGACAGTATCAATTACCGCCACTTTGGCATCGCCATTATCCTCGGAGCGTACAATGAGGTAATAATGGACTCCGGATCCGTCATCAACAGCGGCATTCCACATTATAGTTACGTCCTTATTGGCAAACGAAGAGATTGATCCGATTTTAACAGCACTTGGCGGCGATGCATCCTGAGTGGAGTACGTCGTGCAAGAACGCACAGTTTGTCCATTCGTCAAAAGTGCTTCGACAAAATAGCCATATTCGTGTTTATCGAGCAAGCCTTCGAATTTTGCCGTAAAGTCCGAGCCCTGCGTGGTGGTGGTGTGCTGCAACGGCATACGAGACGGACTCTTGGCCAAAGACGTATTATCAAATTTATAAACTTCTTGCGTCACGACACCATCTGTCAGCGGTTTCCATTCAATCGTATTGGAAGTGCCGGCTGTAAAAGGGGGTTCTTTGATCACATGCGGTGGTGGAATCACTTCAACAGCGTAAAACCCCACGGCATCATGCTGGCCGCCGGCTACGAACTGCGCTCCGGCAAGAAAATGGAGACTGCTGATATCCTTATCAAAATAAACATAACCGTGATCATTACGCACATAAATGTAGTCGTCTTTCGGCTTTATAATTTTTTTACGAGCCACTTCAACACCAGTGCGCTTTACGTCGGGATCGGGAGAATTTTGGTCCGGTACAACCACGCCACGATAGTTTCCATCCGCATCAAAAACACCCGCTGTATCGTCATCAACGACAAACTGATACTCTTCCATGTCTTCGTTCAAGTTTTCCGAATACATGGCAATGACAGATACTTTATAATATCCAGAAAAAGGTAAATTATCAAGAACCACACACCGACTCTTATTGAGGTTAGAGTGCACCAGAATGTAATCCCAAAAAACATATCGTAGCGTATCCCCTGCTTGTTCACCAGATGCAACGTAACAGTCACCAGTTGTCATCTTGGATCGAACATCATCATCAAGAATTGATTCGGCTTCGCGAGCATTGGGAATAGAGAACAAACCCAATATCAACACAATCAACATCCTGCGGAAACTCATATTTCACCTCTTAATAGCATAAATGTTCTGAATGCCACATGGCTTGAACGAGTAGACAAAAACCATACCATATCAAGTAGGGGATACTTTTTCGTTCCCGCCCTAACGTCAGTTGTGATAGTAAAGGTTTTTGCTAAATCCGTCCGCACGGCATTCTCACTTTATTAAGATTTGTTGTGGGGTGGTGTTACCAATGATGCAGGATCATACTTTTTCACAATAACAAACGATGGTGCGTTAGAGTTGGCTACTCTCCAAGAAAAAGCACAACAACTCGAATTTATTTTTTTTACCCATAGCTTTAACTACGTCAAACATGTATCTTGTGCGCACAAAATAATAATATTTTTTTCCTGCATAGACATATAATTGACGTTGTATTTTTTTTTTGAGATGAAAGGAAGAAGGTTTACCACGTAATGTCACTCCTCCCCCCAATTACTCTAACGACCCAAAAACGGTACTAAATTTCATAATAATATACAAGCTATTTTTTCAACCGAGCATAGTTTTTGTCAATCCTGGACGATTTTAGTACTCCTTGAAAAATTGAGCCCAACGACTTTGTTTGCGAAATTCATTCTGGCGCCGTTTGCCAATGATCGGCCACCAAAAATAATCATGGTAAACAAAACTGCCAAAAACAAACAAGTACACCAGCGGCGTATGAAAAAATAACTTTTGGAAAAGCTTGAGCGGGCTAAACCACAGTATATCGCCAACTCGACTCGCCATATTATCGCCTACAGTATAGTTCAGGCTAGCGGAGGAAAAATCTCCAACTTTATTTATTTTTTCAATTTCGCCCAAACCAAGATTTTTTTCATGCGCCAGACGAATATATTTGATTGACATGGGATCAAAGCCCATAATTTTGGCAGCGACGGCATCAATGGCGACTTGATCCGCGCCGGCAAGCACTAAAGATGTATCATGCGGGAACATTGTCCGCGGGCCCGGACCCGAACCAGAAATCGTGCCATCCATAAGAGCAAATAGACCGGAATGGATTTCCTGCTGAATAGCGAGCAGATCCACCAGCGTCTCATGAATCACCGAATGCGTATAGTGGCGCTTTTTATTCAGCAAGCCACCGAACGCATTTTTCATCGCGCCGGTGGTCGTCGTATAAATATGCGTTTTCATCGTCGGCAAATGGATGATATTTTTGTCAATAAAATACTCGGGAATTTTAATGCCCTTCGGAAACATGTTGTGTAATACCAACATTTCGGCTTTTGGTTCGTACGTTATCCATCTGATATCTTTGGGATCAAAATTGTACAATTCGCGAACACCGTATTTTTTATAAAGTGGCGCCAGTTTATTCAATCGTTGTCCCTTGTGCGCATTGGTAACGACGGTATTGTTATGCACCGATGCAATATCGGTAAATCCCAAATCCAGCAACGCCTGACAGACGCCCTCCAGCTGCCACGGGGTTGTGTTGGCGCTCAAATATGGGTAATGCCAGGAGATATTATCTTTGAGGATGGTCGGTCTGTTTTTGTCCAACGCCTTGTCGATTCCGGCAGCGATTAGAACTGATTTAATATCCTCGATAACTGTTTGTGGATCCGTTTTTTTTACGGCAATGATGGAATTCATAAACGTGCTCTTTCTTTCCATGCAGTTTTTCAGTCAGAAATAAATAATCGCCACAACAGCAACAAGATAAAGCATAACGCAAAAGAGAATCGCCTTGTCCCCCCAAACAGCATTTTCCGGGGACTCGCCAAGGTCCTTTTGAACCAAAAGATAGAGATAGCGAAAAAGGCCGTATATGACAAACGGCAAAGTCAGCACGAGGTTTCGTGTGCCAAACTTTTCCACTGTGACCGGATCAAGCGTGTAAAGCGCGTACGACATGAGGCAGGCGGTTGTGGAAATGAGGATCAACTGATCGACATAGTGACGATCATAGTGAACCAATGTTTTGCGGACATCACCGGCGGCATTGCCCAGGGCCAAAATCTCCGCACGCCGTTTTCCCAGCGCCAAAAACAGCGCCAAAAAAATCGTACAGATGATGAACCATGACGAGACGTCCTCCTGGATGGCGTAGGCGCCGGCGACCGCGCGAAAGACAAAACCTGAGGCGATAATCAGGACATCCAAAATAATAATATTTTTAAAATAGAGTGTGTAAGCAAACGTCAAGAGCGCATAGGCGAGAAGAATGACGGCAAACGAAAAATCCAGTTGAAACGCCGCCAGCAGCGCGGCCATGATAAAAAACAAGGCTGAAGCAAGCGCGACTAGGATCGAGAGGCGACCCGCCGCTATCGGTCGATTTTTCTTCTGCGGATGCAGGGCGTCCTTTTTTCGATCGATCACATCATTAAATAAATAAACAGCGCTTGAGGCAAGGCAAAACAGCAAAAACGCGGCGAGCGATTGCAGGATTTTTTCGAGGATAAAAATGTCCTGCGCAAAAAGTAAACCGGCAAAAACCAGCAGATTTTTGCTCCACTGTTTAGGCCGCATGGACACAATAAGATGCTTTAGCATGATGGCGCTTTCAAATCAGTTCAAAGGCTGCGCTGAATATTAGGAAAGATAATGCAAAAATGGAAGGGAAGATTTAAAAGGTTCTCCCGGAGAATAACTCTCCGGGAGAATTGTGGTCTATTACTTGAGCAGTAAAAGTTTTTTGGTTTGATTAAAGTTTTCGGTGGTCATCCGATAATAATAAATTCCGGATGGCACGCGAAGGCCTTGATCGTTCGTCGCCTCCCAGACGACCAGATGAACGCCGGGAACATAATCATCATTGACCAGGGTGCGCACGAGTTGGCCGGTCGTATTAAAGATGACGATTTTCACATTGTGCGGCTCGGGCAATTCAAAACGAATCGTCGTTGTCGGATTGAACGGATTCGGATAATTTTGCGCCAAAGCCAATTCGGTTGGCAGCGCAACCTGCGCTTCGACCATACCGTAATCGGCGGTCATGCCGTACACATCGAGCTCGCGCAATCGATAAAAATATCGCTCACCGGCCTGCACGTTTTCATCAACAAAGAAATACGATTTTCCGGCTTTCGGTTTAATAATGTCTTTATTGATTTCATCAAATGGCCCATCCCGACGTTGACTCTTGAGAATATAAAATCCGGCGGTGCCATCTTCTCTCGCTGTTTGCCATTCGAGACGAATCGAATTGGCTTCCGCGACCGCGGCAAAATTTGTCAGTTCAACAAACGTATCTTTTTGCATATGGATGCGCCAGGTCTTGAACCGTTCGGCGCCGTTGGCGTCATAGACACGAACTTGAACGGCTGCAAACGAGTCCGGGAACGCGGATTGCGTAAAGACGATAGGCAGCACATAGGTGTCGCCGGCAAAGGCGCCGTTGACGGTCCAGTTATAGCGCACCTCATCACCGTTCGGATCCTGAGCATTCACCTGGAAGGTTATTTGTTTGTTGTACGGAATGACCTGGACCGTATCGACCGGCGAAAAACTTACAATGTCCGGCGGTTGGTTGCGGATGTCCACGATAATATTCACAACCGAACTGTCCGCGGCGCCGTACTCGTCCATGACAACAAAGGTGATGTGGTGCTCACCATTGTGCGCCGCTGTTGGTGTCCAGGAGAATCGTCGCGTATCATCTTTGTCAAAAAGGGCGTTGTCCGGCAAATCTCGAGCCGTGTAATACAATTTATCATTATCGGGATCGGTAGCAGAGACAAAGAACTGAACCTGCTGGCCGGCATCCGTCGCAATGTTTTTCGGCAGCGGCGGATCAAAGTACGGTTTGCCGTTGACAACCACGGCCGTAAAGGTGGTCGTGACATTCGTGGCATTCAACGCATTGATTTCCATCGTTTGCGGTCCGGACGTGCCCATGACCCAGGTCGCGGTCAACATGCCGTTTGCATCGGTTTTCAGCGGCATATTTTCCTTGATATAACTCTGACCCAGAATTTGAGTAAAAGTGATCGCTTCCTGGTTAACGGGACGTTTATAGCTATCGACAACCTGGATGGTCACCGGCAGTTCGGTTCTCGGACGTACGGTTTGATTTTCGGGCGATTTTTTGAAAATCTGAACCGTGCGCTCATTCACAATCATGTAATTAAAAATGACCGAGCCATAATTGGTAGCCGTTGCGAGGACCTGGTGCAAACCGAGCTGCGAACCGGCGGTTAATTGCGCCGAGGCGACGCCATCAGCATTTGTGTTGGCGCGTGAACTGGTTGACCATGTCCCGCCACCCTGGGTAATCACCTGGAATTCTACCGGAATACTGCTGATAGGATTTTCATTTTTATCGGTTACGCGGACTTTGAACATGTCCGGCAGCGGCTGATTTTTAATCGCGATCAGCGAGTCGCCAGAGAAAATTCGCACATTACCGTCACTCGGTGGAATGGCAAAGGCGGTAAAGTCAAGCGGTGTGGTCATGCCCTCAATAAAAGCACGCACACTCTGCTGGCCGAGCGAATCGCCCAGCGTCCATGTCACCATAGCCTTACCCTCGGCATCGGTCTTGATGGGTTGCGGCTGAGTGACCGTTCCCTTGCCGCGGCGAACTTGAAAACGCACCGGTAAATTTTCGATCGGATGCGAATAGGCATCCTGAACAATTACACCGATGGGCAGTTGCAGCGGTTTGCCTTTTTCACCCGTTTGGCCGTCATTGCGTTTCATAGCGAGCACCGGAGGACCGGGAATAAATTCGATATCCACAGAAATAAGCGGTTGATTATCGACAAGCGCCCAGATGGTCGCCGTGCCAATATTGATAGAAGTGATTGATCCTCTGGCTTTACCGTTTTGATCTGTGGGCTGCGATGGCTGGTTCACCAGCACTTCGATTCCTCCGGCTTGCAGCATGACAAACTCACCGACAACCGGATTATTATACTGATCCATCAACACAATTTCGACATCGGAAACGGTTTGACCGTCAGCAATTAAACCCGATGCGGCCGTAATGCTGCTGGTTGAAGCGCTGGCTGGTCCGGTTTCAGCAAGCATTTTAAAATCAAGATATGCCGGCGTCAGCGGATTCACGCCATCATCAGAGGAGGCGCGTACCATGGATTGGCCCGGGCGGGTTCCCATCTTCATTCGAACGGCAGAAATACCGTTTTTGTTCGACATGACAATATGATTGGTATACTGGCTGTTGATGAGCGCTAATCCCTCTTGAACCTGAAAGGTCACCGGATGATTGGCTACCGGTTTGTTATTTTCATCCAGAACCAAAACCTTTAGCGAATCACCCAGGAATTGACCAACCGTACCGGTATAAATTTCCGTGCTATTTACTTTTTGGATTTTTTTCGCCAGGCTGCGTCGACCCGAGGCGTAAAATTGCCGCGGCGAGCCCTTGAGATGTTTGCCGTCAAACTTGGCCATGATTTCAAAAACATAATTATTGTTGCCAAAATTTGAGCCGAGCGTTGCCGTGGCTTTGGCCAATCCATCACCGTCGGTGCGGACTTTGATATTGGTCGAACCGGAGAACGATGCGCCCTGTGAGAAAGAGACAAACTCAACTTCAATATTGGAGACGCCGACGCCGTTTACATCCTGCACCTTAACGACAAAGGGTTTGGCAAGCTCTTGATTGACCGCGCCGATCTGGTTGTTGCCGCTCACTTCAACGAGCGATTCCGGATTGCCGGGGCCGAGATAAGCATAAAATGTGATCGGGCTGTCAATGAGCGGAGCGCCATTGAACGTTGCCCGCGCTTGCACGGTTTGTTCATAATCGGATGGCCCCATCGTCAACAAGGCCTGCGCTTGACCAAATGCGTTCGTGTTCGCCGTCACCTGCGTGCGGCCGGCGAGATTGCCGCCACCGGACGTAACGGAAAAATCAACAGGATGATTTGACACCGCATTATAAAATGAATCGGTAACAGTCACAACGAAATATTGCGGCAACGGTTGTCCGGCTTCACCTTTTTGTTTATCGCCCGAGTAGATGGAAATGCGGGCCGGCGGCCCAACAACACCCTGAGCGTTAAAATTAACCCCCGGTGCATTGAGACCGGTTGCCGTCGCGACACAACTGTTGGAACCAACCGCTTCACCCAGTTTCCATTTGACCGAAGCAATACCCTGATCATTCGTTTTCACCGTCGCGGTTTGCACACCGTTCACCAAACCATTTCCGGCGGTAATGTTGAACTGCACATCGTGTCCGCTCACCGGATAGTTAGCGCTGTCCGTAACCTTGACTTTCAACTCTTTGGGCAAATAACGACCAGCCGGACCGGTTTGATTATTGCCGTCAATATAGGCAATTTTTGCCGGTGGGCCTGATGTGGCCGACGCCTTGAATACAATCGGTGCTCCGGAAGCATTTTCAGCATAGGCATTAAAAGTATAATTCAATGTTCCGACCGTATTCCCCACGGAGCCGGTTGCGCGCGCGTAGCCCTGGCTGTCCGTTTGAGCAGTAAGAGAATCCGCTCCGGAAAAATTGCCGCCGTTCATCGCGACAAATTTGATATCCTCACCGCTGATCGGCACATTCTCCGCATTGAGCAAACGAACAACAAACGGATTGGCCAAACGCGAATTAACCGGTGCGGATTGATTGTCGCCGGAGGCGTACATCAGCTTGCGCTGCGGTTCCTGAGCCGTGGCGGTAAAGGTCAGCGGGCTGTTCGTCAAAGCGACGCCGTTTTGGGTGGCGCGGGCATAGACCTTTTGCTGCCCCAGTTGCGGGCCAAGCATCCAGAGGATGCTGGCTTTACCTTTCGAGTCGGTGTTGACCGTAATTTGCGTGGCCGAACTGCCGCCGCTGCGCAGTGACCCGCCGCCTTCAATAATGGTAAATTCCACCGGATGAGAATGAATGCCGTTACCAAACTCGTCAACAACACTCACAACGAGCGGATTCGGCAATTCGGTATTGACAAACCCAAGTTGCCCATCGCCGGAGGCTTTTAAAACTTCATCGGGCGTACTGGGTTCGGCAATGACGGAAAAATTATCAGGCGAGCCGATGAGCGCCTTACCATCATAGGAGGAAGTTACACGAATTTGATTGACACCATCCAAACCGGCGACCGGGCCAAGCACCCACGGCACCAGCACGCGGCCGTTTTGATTCGTGTTGATGGTTTTGGAAGTGACGTTTGAATTTTCATCGAGCGATCCGTTGCCCTGCACAATTTCAAACAAAACCGGATGATCCGGTACAGGCTCGTTTTCATCAGAGTAGATCAGATATGCCAGCTCAAAAACATGGCCGGCCTGAGCCGTTTGATTTTCATCAAAATCGCGCTCCATCCGCTCCGCGACAACCTGGATCGGACTGATGACCAGCGTTTGATTCGTCGCCACACTGGTATACATTTTTTCGCTGCCGTCCGGCAACACAACTTTGACATCAACGGACGAGGCGTTGCCGACGCCAAAATGTTGAATGAACGAACTCTGACTGAGAAACGCACTGGTTGAGAGAATTTCACGGTAGCCGATCAACGCCGACGCCACATTCATCTGGCCTTTTTGATACACATAAATCTTGTTGCCAAGGCCGGTGACATTATAATTCTCATCGACAATTTTTACTCTAAGATTATTGCCAGCATTGAGGATGTCATTACGGAATGAATACAAACGATTGTAATATTTTTCCTCGCGCGTCACATCCTCTTCCACCGTACCGCCATGGGCCACAGCATAACTATCAAGGC
>CAYSNA010000135.1:7024-12489 GCA_964432185.1 uncultured Cytophagia bacterium | reverse complement strand
AGCCGAAGAAATTAACACCGTGGCGCGCACCTGGGGCGGCGAGGATTATACAAAGTACGAAGGCGGTATTTATTCCTCCGAGTGGTTTTGGTCCAAGATTTTGCACGTGTTGCGTGCGGACAAAAAAGTGCGCGACGCCGCTTTTTCCTGGGTGGAGCACTGCGACTGGATTCCGGCGCTGATCACCGGCACCACTGATCCTCTCACCATGAAACGCAGCCGAACCGCTGCCGGCCATAAAGCCATGTGGCATGCCTCCTGGGGCGGTTTGCCGCCGGAAGAATTTTTGACCAAACTCGATCCTGTTCTCGCCGGACTGCGAGACCGACTTTTCACCGAAACCTACACAGGTGATGTCCCCGCCGGCAATTTGACGCCAGAATGGGCAGATAAACTTGGGTTGACAACCGATGTCGTGGTCGGCGTTGGCGCGTTCGATGCGCACTTTGGCGGCGTTGGCGCCGAGATTGAACCGAACACGCTCGTCAAGGTGATGGGCACCTCAACCTGTGACATGATCATCACCGAACGGCCGGAAGGCGGCGAGCATCTTGTCAAGGGCATTTGTGGTCAGGTGGATGGTTCTATTGTTCCCGGTATGCTCGGTATGGAAGCCGGTCAATCCGCGTTTGGCGATATTTACGCGTGGTTCAAAAAACTGCTCATGTGGCCGGTGGAACATATCATTCAAGGCATGACTGTCATTGATGAGGATATCAAACAAAAAATGATTGACGAGATTGGCAATACGGTGATTCCGGAATTGTCCAAAGAAGCGGAAAAAATCTCTATTGATGAATCCAGTATTGTGGCGGTGGATTGGATGAATGGCCGCCGCACGCCGGATGCGAACCAGGCGCTGAAAGGCGCGATCACCGGCTTGAACCTCGGCTCCGATGCGCCGCGTATGTTCCGCGCGCTGGTCGAAGCCACTGCGTTTGGCGCCAAAAAAATTGTCGATCGTTTTATTGAGGAAGGTGTCGCAATTAATGCCGTTATCGCCATTGGCGGTATTGCGAAAAAATCGCCCTTTGTTATGCAAGTCACCGCGGATGTGTTGAACATGCCGATCAAAGTCGCGGCGTCGGAACAGGCCTGTGCGCTCGGCTCGGCTATGGCCGCCGCGTCGGCCGCGCAGCTCTACCCAACTATGGAAGACGCGCAGCATGCCATGGGCAGCGGATTTGAAAAAGTTTATGAACCCATCCCCGAAAACGCCGAGAAATACAAAGGGGTGTATGATAAATATTCGAAATTGTGTGAGTTTATTGAAAACGAGTTTACGTTTTAAACGCAGTCGGCAGACAGCAGTCCGCAATCCGACTTATATTCCGGATTGCGGACTGCCGATTGCGGTTTGCAAATTCTTTGTCAAATGAAGGATTTTTAATTTGAGCAAATATACTGAAATAAAACGCCGCGTCTACGAGACCAACATGGAACTCCCTCGCCAGGGCGTGGTGATTTATAATTTCGGCAACGTTAGCGCAATTGATCGGGACGAAGGCATCATCGCTATAAAACCGAGCGGCGTGATGTATGATGTTCTCAAGCCCGAGGATATGGTGATTCTTGATCTGGACGGCAGGGTGATTGAGGGTGACCTGAAACCGTCATCGGATACCAAAACGCATCTCGTGCTGTACAACAATTTCCCGACCATCGGCGGCGTGGTGCACACGCATTCCACTTATGCCGTATCCTGGTCACAGGCGGCTCGACCACTGCCGGTTTATGGTACCACGCATGCGGATCAAACGCATCTGGATATCCCGTGCACGGATTTTATGACCGACGAGATGATTCAGGGTGATTACGAATACGAGACCGGCATGCAAATTTTAAAGGCTTTTGAAAATCTCTCGTATGAAGAAGTGCAAATGGTGCTGGTTGCCGGCCATGGGCCGTTCACCTGGGGCGCCACGCCGGAGAAAGCCGTGTTTAATGCCGTCGTCTTGGAAGCCTTGGCCGAGATGGCGATTTTGACGGAGCAGATCAATCCACATGTGACGCGCTTGAAAGAATCTCTCATCCAAAAACACTATCAGCGCAAGCATGGCCCGAATGCCTATTATGGGCAGAAATAAGTTTTAGATTTCAATCGGAAATCCAGTCAGGGCTCCAAGCCTCTGACTGGGTTTGTCATTTGCTATATTCAGCAATCCACAACAATATCCTCGATTGAGGCGACGATGAAATTCACCAAATTAATCTTGCCGTTTCTCCTTTTTTCCCTCACACAGTACAGCCCTCAAAAAACGGCATCTCCTTCAAAGCCTCAAGTGAGAACAACTGTTCCTATGGTTACATGAACAGCGATGTCAATCAATATATACCGTTTAAATTCAATGGGCCGGTCGACGATCCCGACTTTTATCGGTGTATCGCTGAAACGCTCAAAAAATAAAATCTATTGTGGAGAGAACTGCATCATGAAAAAATTAACTCTGTTTCTGCTGGTTTGTGCTGTGGCTGGTCTGGCACAACAATCTTCTTTTAACGGCCTCAACACCAATATGAATAATTTGCACTTGTTATCCGATGCGAAAACCCGCTCTATCAGTCCGGAGAATTTTACCGGTGACAAGGGCAAGGGCGGCATGGCGACCATCGGCGAAGGCACGGCGTCCGATGCGGCGCGCGATTTGGGCCAGGGCTGGAAAGTCAATCCGTTCATTTTTATCAAATCCGCTGAGACGTTTACTTTGGCGGAAATCGAAGGCTCCGGCGCCATTCAGCAAATCTGGATGACGCCAACCGGCCATTATCGCTATAATATTTTGCGCTTTTACTGGGATGGCGAAACCGAGCCATCCGTTGAGGTGCCCGTTGGTGATTTTTTCGCGTGCGGCTGGAATGAATTTCATCAGGTGTCATCGCTCGCTGTCTGCGTCAATCCCGGCAGCGCGCTGAATTGTTACTGGACCATGCCGTTCCGTAAAAAATGCAAAATCACTATGGAGAACATTGCTGAAGAGGACATGCGGCTCTACTATCAAATTAATTATGTGCTGACGGACGTGCCTGATGACGCCGCTTATTTTCACGCGCAATTCCGCCGCACCAATCCGACAAAAATTAAAGAGGATCACGTCATTGTTGACGGTATCAAAGGCAAAGGCCACTATGTCGGAACGTACATGAACTGGCAGAGCAACAACAACGGCTGGTGGGGCGAAGGCGAAATTAAATTTTTTATGGACGGCGATACAAAGTTTCCCACCATTTGCGGCACCGGCACCGAAGACTACTTTTGCGGCTCGTACAGTTTTGCCTCGGACGTTCCAACCGGCAGACGCGAGTACGTCGATTATTCGACCCCTTACGCCGGATTTTATGTCGTCAAACCGTCCGAAGATCTGCTGTGGAAATCGCAGACGCGGTTCGGTTTGTATCGCTGGCACATCACCGATCCGATTCGATTTGACAAGGATTTAAAAGTCACGATTCAGGCGCTCGGCTGGCGCAGCGCCGGGCGCTACCAGCCGCTGATGGACGATGTCTCGTCCGTGGCGTTCTGGTATCAAAAAGAGCCGCATGCGGCATTTCCGGATTTGCCGGGCAAGGATGAGTTGGAGATACGATAAATTTTCCATCAAAATAAATCTTGACTTATTGTCCTAAAATATCTAAATACGGTCAGTTAACTGACTAAATTTACGTGAATTTAGTCAGTTAACTGACCGTATTTTTATTGTGAGGTTTTAGGCCATGTGGTACAATCGATATTTGGAATCATCATGGGATGATGTGCTCGATCAAGGTCGTGTCCTTGTTTTGTACGGTCCGCGCCGAGTCGGAAAAACATCTCTTGTTGAAAAATATTTATCCACGTATCCGGGAAAACTGTTTAAAAGTACAGGTGAAGATCTCGCATTGCACGAGCTGTTTCAGGCTCGAAATGTCTCCCAGTTACAAGCCTTTTTTCAGAACTATGATCTGATTTTTATTGATGAAGCTCAGCATATACCGCACATTGGATTAGGATTAAAAATGCTGATTGATCATCTACCAAAAGTGCGTATTATTGCCAGCGGTTCATCTTCTTTTGATCTCTCGAACAAACTCGGGGAACCATTAACGGGACGTCAGCGGATTCGGTTGCTGTATCCGCTATCAATGTACGAGTTGATGCCGGAATTGGGAGGAATGGCAATACACCAACGACTGGAGGAATTCCTTGTTTACGGCACATTTCCAGAAATACTCAACACGCCGACGATTGTCGACAAGATAGAATATATTAAAACATTGCGAGATTCATATTTACTGAAAGATCTTTTAATGATGGAGAATCTGAAAAATTCGACCAAAATAATTGATCTTTTAAAACTGCTGGCTTTTCAAATTGGCAAAGAAGTGTCGTCAACCGAGTTAGGGACTATACTTGGAATGTCAAAAAATACGGTAGATCGATATCTTGATTTGCTCGAAAAAGTATTTATCATTACAAAGGTGCGAGGATTTAATCGAAATTTACGTAAAGAGGTTGCCAAAACACCGCGCTATTATTTTTGGGATAACGGGATTCGAAATGCTATCATAAACAATTTTAATTCACTTGCAACGCGTGATGATATCGGCATGTTGTGGGAGAATTTTTTATTCATCGAGCGACAAAAGCGCAATGCCTATACCCGGCATTATGCGAACATTTATTTTTGGCGCACATACGACCGCCAGGAAATCGACTATGTTGAAGAATACGGCGGTGAGCTTCATGGGTATGAATTCAAGTGGGGGCACAAGGTGGTTCGGCCGCCAAAACTCTGGCTGGATACGTATGAGAAATCATTTTTTAGGGTGATCAATAAAGAAAATTATTTTGATTTTTTCATATAGAAATCGAAAGGCAACACCATGAAGATGGCAAAGCGGTCCATTCGTTTTTTGACATTCGTTATTTGTAATTTCATTTTTTTATCGCTGTTTGCCCACGAGTTCAACTCCACCTACGACAACGACCACCTCAACCGCATCGCCTTTCCGCTTGGCGGTATGGGCGCGGGCATGTTTTGTCTTGAGGGCACGGGCGCGCTGTCGCATTTTTCGCTACGACACGAGCCGGATATTTTTAACGAGCCGTTTACCTTTGCGGCGATTTCCGTAAAAAGCGGCACAGCACGAGTGTTGGAAGGACCGGTGCCGGCGTGGAAAGTGTTTGGTGCGCCCAACACTGGTAACGGCGCCAGCGGCATGTCGTTTGGCCTGCCCCGATGTGATTCTGCTACATTTCTCGCCCGCTTTCCATTTGCCACGGTTGATCTTGCAGATACTGATATTCCTCTTAAAATGAAAATTACTGGCTGGAGTCCATTTATCCCGACAGATGCGGACAATTCCAGTTTGCCGGTGGCGGTGCTGGAATATACATTTGAAAATCCGACGGCAAAATCCATAGAAGCGGTTTTTTCCTTTCATGCGAAGAATTTTATGCGCGTTGAACGGCCAAGCGAATGGGGTGG
>CAYSNA010000135.1:0-6924 GCA_964432185.1 uncultured Cytophagia bacterium | reverse complement strand
ATTTACGTTCCGTTTCAGCTTGAACCACAGTCATCAAAAACAATTAAATTGATGTTTGCCTGGTACGTGCCGCAATCCAATATTAAAGCCGGCAGTGCGCCGCAAACTGAAGAAACAAAATGCTGCACGGATAGCGCCGCCTGTTGCCCCCAAACCTATGTGCCGTGGTATGCGAGCAAATTTAAAGATGTCAAAGACGTCGCTCGCTATTGGCGTATCAATTTTGATGATTTAAAGCACAAGAGTGAACTGTTCCGCGATACGTTTTATGCTTCAACATTGCCGCCCGAAGTGCTGGAAGCCGTGGCCGCTAATCTCACTATTCTCAAATCGCCAACCGTCATGCGCCAACACGATGGCCGGTTATGGGCCTGGGAAGGTTGCCACGATCTCGGCGGTTGTTGTTATGGTTCGTGCACGCACGTGTGGAATTACGCGCAGGCGATTCCGCATCTGTTTCCTGCGCTGGAACGGACGCTGCGGGAAACCGAGTTTACTGTCAGCCAAAATGATAAGGGGCATCAAACATTTCGCGCCAATTTGCCGATCACCCAGCCTGAACACAATTTTCATGCGGCCGTGGACGGCCAGCTCGGCGGCATTATGAAGGTCTTTCGCGAGTGGCGCATTTACGGGGATACGGACTGGCTGCGCGCGTTGTATCCCAAAATTAAAGCGAGTATGGATTATGCCATCAAAACTTGGGATCCCAAACATAAAGGTGTTGTGGAAGAACCACATCACAATACCTATGATATTGAATTTTGGGGCCCGGACGGCATGTGCACGAGTTTTTATCTTGGCGCGTTGTCGGCCATCACCAAAATGGGAACGGCGCTTGGCGAGGATGTTTCAACCTATGAAAACCTGCTGGAGAGCGGCGCAGCGTTCATGGAAAATGAGCTGTGGAACGGCGAGTATTTTATTCAAAAAGTGACCACCGAGGGACTCGTTGCCAAAGATCCCGTAGAGTTGGCAAAAGGGTCGTGGACGGTCGAATATTCGCCGGAAGCGCTCGATCTGCTCAAAAAAGAAGGCCCCAAATATCAATACGGCAACGGCTGTATTTCCGACGGCGTGCTCGGCTGCTGGATCGCGCAGATGTGCGGCGTTGGCGATGTGATCAATCCACAAAAAGTACAAAGCCATTTACTAGCCGTGCACAAATACAATCTCAAAAAAGATTTGTCGGATCACGTTAATCCGCAGCGACCGGCGTTTGCCATGGGACACGAAGGCGGACTTTTGCTCTGCACCTGGCCGAACAACGATCAGCCGTCGCTGCCGTTTGTGTACAGCAACGAAGTGTGGACCGGCATTGAATATCAGGTTGCCTCGCATCTGATTTTGGAAGGATTTGTAGAAGAAGGATTGGACATCGTTCGAACCTGCCGGCAGCGTTATGATGGACGAATTCGTAATCCATTTAACGAATACGAATGCGGCCACTGGTATGCGCGCGCCTTGGCGAGTTACGGATTGCTGCAAGCGTTCTCCGGTGTTCGTTATGATGCAGTGGACAAGGTTTTATACATAAAAGCACACCAGAACAAGGACTTTATCAGCTTTTTGAGCACTGAAACCGGCTTTGGCAACGTTGGCATGAAAAATGGAACGCCATTCGTCGATCCAGTTTATGGATATATTGACATAAAAGAATTTGTTGTGCACGAATAGGAGGTTTGATTGTTTTATCGTTTTTTTCTCACCAGCGCTGTTCTGGTGTTTCTTTCTGCCAATGTTCTGTTCCCGCAGCAAACTGCGGCGGGGAAATCAAAAAGTGTTGCGGATTATTATAAAAAAAATGTTAAAGCGCTGGTGTTTGCGAACCAACAAAAGCCGGTGCCGGGGCGTATTCTGACTTTTCGAAAGAACGGCATTGTTTTTTTACGCGCCAAAGAAGGTCCGTTTCATCAACCAAAACCTGAGTATATCCCCATCACGCATGTTAAAGCCTTTGTCGATGCGAATGGCAAGCCGCTGTGGGGAGAAATACCGGTCGAGAAAAAATATGATTATTTGAAACTCCGCAAGTACAATGTTAATCTGGGCGTGAAATATGGCGTAGGACGGCATACCAGCTCGTATACGTTTTCACCGCTCATTTCCGACGCTGAAAATTATATTCAGGAAATGCACGCCGGCGACACGTTTGGCGGCCAGATTGCCTATTTTTTATCGCCGCATTACAGCGTTGGGGTGAAATACCTGCGACATACGTCAAGTGCAAAAATTTATAGTTTGGAATCGGGCACGACGCCACCCATTCAAGATGATATTCTCATCCAAAATTATATGTTCGATGTCAGCTATTATCAAGCTGTTTCGCGCATGGTCATTTTTTATGCGGATGCTGCGGTTGGTGGACTGTTTTATAATATTGACCGCACTTCTCCGGATGAAGGCGCCGAAATTTCGGGTACGTCGTTTGGTACCGTGCTCAGCGGCGGCGTTGATTTTTTAGTGACGCGAAATATAGCTTTCGGATTTGAACTTTCCTTTCTTTTTAGTAATATAAAAAACCTCGATGTGCAGGGAAATACTGCCGAGATTGATGCATCACAAAATTTGAACAGATTTGACGCAACAGTCGGATTGAAAATCTATTTCTAAATCGTTCAATGCACGGCTGGCGTTTTCACCGTGATCCGTGGAGGGAGTTATGACTGAATCTGCTCAGCAGGCCGTTAGTATTCTGCGCGACGGCAGCCAGTTTCAATGGTATGTCATTCCGTTGTTCGCTATTGTCGTCTACATTTATGCCGTTGAAGTTGAGCGCAAGAACTGGAATCTCATTTGCGCCGGACTGACCTACTGGGGGTTGGATTGGTTTAACGAGATCTGGAATTCGCTGGTTTTTCATTTTACGAATTACGCGCCGGTGTGGGGCGCGCCTGGCAAAACCGCCTTTCTTATTCTGGTTGGTCTCAATATCGAAATTTCTTTCATGTTTGCCATCGCGGGCATCGCCTTTGGTAAAATGCTGCCGGCGGATAAAAAAATGAAAATTCTCGGCATGCCCAATCGATTGGCTATTGCCATCGGCGGAGCTGTTTTTTGCGTTTTTGTCGAAGTGCTGCTGAACGCCATCGGCGCGCTGACCTGGGATTACTCGTGGTGGAATGCCTCGGCGCCGTGGCTCATCTTTCTGATCGGCTATTTTCACTTTTTCATCATCTCGTTCTGGGTGCACGATATGGTCAAGCTGAAAAGCAAGTTGATGACGCTCGGCATCATTTACGGCGTTGATATTGTCGCGATTCTCGTGTTTGGTCTGATGTTAAAATGGATTTAAAGTGTATATTAAAATTTTTATCCAGGATTGGCAATTGAGATGAAGAAAACTATGGGACACGGATTTGTACGGATACAACGGATAAAAACGGATTGGAATTTTTGATGTTATTGGTAGTCGAGAAATAGATCAGATCCGTGAAAATCAATGACATCCGTTCGCATCCGTGTTTCGTTATCATTTTTTGTTTTGATTGATGCATAAAGTATTTGTCCAAGCCAGGGAGAGAAAAATGAAACTTTCAATCAATCGCCGTGAATTTTTAACCGGCTCTGCCGTGGCAGCAGGTGGATTACTCATTGGGTCGAACAGTCGCGCAGCGGTCGATCGGTTATCGGGTGTTCATCTGAAAATCAGCCTTAATTGTTATTCGTTCAATCAACCGCTGCGGGATGGCGAGATGACGCTCGACGATGTAATTGACTATTGCGCTGAACACGGATTTGATGCCATCGATCCAACCGGCTACTACTTTCCCGGCTTTCCGGATGTTCCGAGTGACGAGTATATTTATCACATCAAACAAAAAGCTTTTCTCAACGGACAAAGCATCAGCGGAACCGGCGTTCGCAATGATTTTGCCGTGGCGGATGAGGCTGCCCGGCAGAACGATGTGCAGCTTGTAAAAAACTGGATTGTCGTCGCGCAAAAATTGGGCGCGCCGGTCATTCGCGTTTTTGCCGGACAAAAAGTGCCGGACGGCACTTTCTGGGATCAAGCGGCAGCCTGGCTGGTTGAGGATATGAAAGAGTGCGCGGCGTACGGCAAGGAACACGGCGTTATCGTCGCGTTGCAGAATCATAATGATTTTCTCAAAACCGCGGATGAGACGATTAACATTGTTGAGGCGGTCGATTCTGACTGGTTTGGTGTGATGCTGGATGTTGGCAGTTTGCGCATCAACGATCCTTATGAGGAGATCGAAAAACTGCTGCCCTATGCGGTGTCCTGGCAGCTCAAGGAAAATGTCTGGTACGGGAACAAGGAAACACCGATCGACTTGCAACGGATCAAATCTCTTATTGATAAAATCGGTTATCGGGGATTTTTGCCGATAGAAACGCTGGGGAAGGGTGATCCGAAAATCAAAGTTGAAAAATTCCTGAACCAGGTGAGAAGCGTTTTTGTTTAATATTTTTGGCGACGTTTGTCACGCCGCCAAAAATATGCTGGTAACTTACCACGTCCTGCCTTTTAACAGCTTTTCCTTTTGATACGGCGTCAGTTCGTCGCCCCGTTCTCTCAACCATTGCTGAAAATCTTTTTCTATATCTTCGGTCCACTTGCGATCGATTTCCCCCGGCGTATATTTTTTCTCGCGCAACCGTTGATGGCCAAATCTATCCCGCAGGCTGACGATCTCCGACGTCTCAACCACTTCTTGCGCCAAATGCGCCGGGATAAAAATGACGCCTTCTTTTTTGCCGAGCACCACATCGCCGGGCATGACCGTGGCGCGGCCCATGCGGATTGGCGTGTTGATGCCCATCAGCATTGTGTCTTTCAAGTAGGATGGATCCCAGCCGCGATTAAAAATCGGGAAATTGTCAATTTGCATGACGCCTTCAATATCGCGCGCACCACCGTCAATGACCACGCCGGTGCCGCCGGATTTCACCCAAATCGAGTTGGCGAGATTATCGCCGAGAAATGTGCCGTCAATCACCTTGCCGAACAGGTCGACGACGATGACGTCGTTTTCGATAATGGTGTCGATGATCCAGGAATTCTGTCCGCCGATGCGGCCATCAATTTTGCCCTGCGCGGAAATGACCGAATCGACATCCGGGCGTTTGGGCTGAAAATACGCCGTGACCGCGCGGCCGACGAGCACCGGATCGTCTTCGGTCATCACCCAGTTGCCTTCAAATTGATTTGTGAAACCGTGGCGATTGCACACCGCCCACGCCTCTTCGATGGACACCGCTTTCATGCGTTCCAACAGATCATCAGAGACCATTGGGCGCCCGGCATCCGAGCGTTCGCCCTGCCAGTTCGGCGTGTACTTTATCAAATCCTCTTTGGAGAAAATGCCGACCTGCGAAAAACAGGCTACGGTGAAAAAAAGGATCATCATTATGGATATGATTCTTTTCATATTTATCCCTTTCTCGTTTTTATCGCGCAAAGGCGTAAAAATCAAGTCATTGCGAGGAGCGGAGCGACGAAGCAATCTTTATAAAGGGGATTGCATCGCCCCTGTCGGTGCTTCTAAGGACATAAAAGTCATCGTGAGCAGGTTAACGTTTTTTGTCGACCTGCGTGGCGATCTCCAACTGAGGTATGTGCTCTTGTTTAGGAGATTGCCACACTTTCCCGCTTGGCGGGATCGTTCGCAATGACTTGTCTTTTTACTGAAATCCAAATTATTTTGGATTTGAAACTCGCAATGACTTTCTTTTTTGCGGCTTGGCGCGAGTTTTATTTTTAATTACGATACAACAATTTGCGTTTTTGTCGCGCGGCGGCTCCAGAGACGATCATGCGAACGTTCATCGTTCCAGTCGTCCGTCGGTCCAAAATACTTTTCGCCGTCGCGTAAATGTCGTTTCACTTCGTTCTCGTTCAACTCGATGCCAAGACCCGGCCCATCGGGCACGGTGACATAACCGTCATTTAAAAGAGGTTTTTCAACACCGTCAACGAGCTTGTCGTACCAGTCATCATCCACATTGTGGTGCTCGCAAACGAGAAAATTCTCTGTCGCGGCCGCCGCATGAATGCTGGCAAAGAGGGTGATCGGACTGCCGGCCATGTGCAGCGCCATGGAAATGCCGTGTTCCATAGCCAAATCGCCGATCTTTTTCGTCTCCAGCAAACCGCCGGCTGATGCCGGATCCGGGTGACAAATGGCGATGGCTTTTTGCTCAAACAGATCCATAAAACCTTCTTTGAGATAAATATCCTCGCCCGTAAGAATTGGCGTGTTGCACGATTGGCGCAGTTTAACATATTGATCCGTGAGCTGCCACGGGATCATGTCTTCATACCAGGCAAAATTATATGGATCGAGCGCCTGGGCGATTTTAATACAATCTTCGAGCGGAAAGTGGCCAAAGTGATCGATGGCGATGGGCGTTTCCCAGCCGACGATATCGCGGACCGTCGCCGCATACTCTTGAAAAAATTTCAAGCCTTTTTCGGTGATGCGAATACCGGTAAACGGGTGCATGATATTATTGGTATCAGTCATGCCGGATGGAAAAGACAGCGTGCCTTCCTTGCCCTTAAGCATGCCAATGCCGATATCCATTTTCAGAAAGGTAAATCCGTGTTCAACCCGTTTTTTGAGACGGTTGCCCATTTCAACGGGATCGTTTGACGATGGTGTATCCGCGTACATGCGAATTTTATCGCGGAACTTGCCGCCAAGCATTTGCCAGCACGGCACGCCCCAGGCCTTGCCGGCCAAATCCCACAGCGCCATTTCGATGGCCACGACACCGCCGGCTTGTCGGGCGTGTCCGCCGAATTGTTTGATTTTGCGAAAGACCTTATCGACGTTACACGGATTTTCGCCGAGGATGCGGCTTTTCAGCATCAGCGCATAGGTCGGGCTGGCGCCGTCGCGTATTTCGCCATAGCCGGAAATGCCCTGATTGGTATCGAGGCGAATGACGTATTTTCGC
>CAYSNA010000134.1:8137-12543 GCA_964432185.1 uncultured Cytophagia bacterium | reverse complement strand
GCTAAAAGCGGCAATCGTTATTCAAACGTGCTCTCGATCATTTCAAATTCGAAAGTCAATATCTCCTTGCTTTATACAAGACACTTGTTTACTTTAGTAGCGAAACTTGCAGGAAGAGCATCCGTATCTGCCTGTTAGTCAAACCTTTATGTAGGGCGATTTTTTCCGAATAGTGACACAGCGACGGAAGTGTGGATGAAATATCTCAGTCAACTTTCTTTATTATTGCCATTAGCTTTTTTTGTTGCAGCGGCCGTACAGTTTATGGGCCTGTCCGAAGGTGATGCCACGCGTTCATCGATGATTCTGCGCGATGGCTTTATCATCATTTCCCTCATTTTATCGCTGCCGCTTATTTACAAGCAAAAATGGGCGTCGGATCGCAATGTACTGCGCGGCTTAAGGCATCTTTTTTTTCTGGTTATCATCACCAGCGCCATCCTCTTTCTCTCCGGCGATCGTCTCGCATCGTTGCAGGATCAATTTCTTGATAACTCGTTCTTTGACATAAATCTCGGCGACAATGTTTTTGTCATCTCCTGGGCTTTTTTTGCCCTGGTCTTTATTTTAATTTCGCTCGGCACCCTGCGCAATCTCATTTACATCAAACGCAAAAAATCAACTGCCGCGATTTTTACCTGGTTGATGATTTTTTTGCTGTTTTACTCGCTCATCAGTGTGCCAGAATATTACCCGGATTCCATTGTGCACGAGTTGTCTTTTTACGAAAACTTTAAAAATATTATCCTGTTTATTTTGATCAATTTTGCCGTGCTCAACTCCTTCCGCGTCGGCTGGATCAATTATCTCAACAAAAAGCAAAAGCTCGCTTGTTTTTGGGGCGGATTGATTCTCGTCCCAACACAAATTTATTTTCTCATCCGTTTTCAGACAATTAACCCAATCGTCTCTTTCAGCCCGCTCCTGGAAAGTTTTGTCGAAATGGGCATGTTGTTCCTCACCCTCTATTTGAGCATTTCATTTCTGGCGCTCCTGTCGCACTTGCCGACGGCCAAACTGTACGATCGCAAAATGCAGCAGATCCAGTCCTTGCAGGATTTGAGCCGGGCGCTCAGTTCGGAATTCGATTGGACAAAACTGGTGCGCACGATTGTCAAGCTGGCGTCAGAGGTGACCGAATCGGAATACGCCTGGCTCGAATTGTACGGCGCCAGGAATGGAAAACTGACGCTCATTTCCTCCAAACAGTTGATGGAAATGGAACGGAAAAATTGGAGCGCGTCGGCGGTGCACAGTCTGATCGAATGGCTGACTCATGCAAAAGAGAATTTGATCTGCAATCAGGTTAGTCGACATGATCTGGTCAAAAATATCCAATCGTGGAAAAAAGATATCGGTTCGCTGATTGTCGTACCGTTGGTGTCATCGGATAAAGTCGTTGGCTTTTTGTATGTGGGAAAACGCGTTGAATTTGGTTTTGAGCACGACGACGCCGAGACCCTGCGCGCCTTTAGCGATCAGGCGGCGATCGCCATTGAAAATGCCCGTTTGGTCGAAGAATCGATCGTCAAAGAGCGGCTGGAGCAGGAGCTGAAAATTGCCCATGAAGCGCAGATGAAACTGTTGCCCAAAGTGATGCCGAAACTTGAAGGCTTTGAGCTCGATGCTGTCTGCGTCACCGCGAATGAAGTTGGCGGTGATTATTACGATTTTTTCCAACTGTCGAACGACAAGCTCGGCATCGTCATTGGGGATGTATCGGGCAAGGGGCCGTCCGCGGCGTTTTATATGGCCGAGGTCAAAGGCATTATGGAAGCGCTGGCCAAAGAATCATTAACTCCAAAAGAGATGCTCATTGCCGCCAATGAAATCTTGTACAAAAATTTTGATCGCAAAACATTCATCAGTTTAATTTACGGCATTCTCGATGCCAAAAGTAAAGCATTCACCTTTTGCCGCGCCGGCCATTGCCCCATCTTTTATTGCCAGGAAGCTGTCGATGATTGCCTGCGCCTCGAACCACAGGGAATGGGTGTCGGGCTGGATCCGGGACATCTGTTCGAAAAAACCTTGCAGCAGGACAAGGTGAAATTGAAAAAATCAGATACCATCCTGTTGTACACCGACGGCGTTACCGAAGCGCGCAACAAAGTCGGTGAGGAGTTTGGTGAAAAAAGATTGGCCTCAGCTTTGCTCGCGGTAAAGGATAAAGAATCGATCGATATTAAAAAAGATCTTGTGCACACAATTTATACTTTTTTTGATGGTCAAAATGCGTATGACGACTTGACCTTTATTATTATAAAAGCTGTTTGATATTGCAAGAGGACATTACATTACGGAGGATCTATGGATCAATTTAGTATTAACCGCGTTGACAAACCGGAGTGTTCGGTGCTTTACCTCAACGGTTTTCTCGACGCTCACACCGCACCGGACCTGGAAGATTCTCTCCAGGCGCTGATTGATGAGAACAAGTTTAACGTTGTTGTCAATTTTAAAGAGCTGAACTATATCAGCAGCGCCGGTCTCGGTGTTTTTATGGGCTATATCGAAGAAATTCGCAGCCAAGGCGGCGATATAAAAATGAGCAGTATGTCGCCGAAAATATTTCGTGTTTTTGATCTCCTTGGTTTTCCCACGTTGTACAATATTGTGGACGAAGAGACGCAGGCGGTCGAATTATTTTCAAAACCAAAAGAACAATAGTGCGTAAAAAGTGAGAGTCGGAACGGGATCGAGATATTAACAATATGATAATCAAAAAGGTATGAGAATATGCCAACAACTGAATGCGAATATCAATTAAGGATTCCAAGTGAGACGGATAATTTGGAATTGATTCGCGAGTTCGTCACCAAGGTGGCAGAAAAAGTGGGCTTTGATTCGGACGATATCGGCAAAATCGAACTCGCGTGCGACGAGGCGTGCACCAATGTCATTAAACATGCGTACAGCTCGGATAATAAAAACGGCAAAAACAGCCTTGATATTTTGATAAAAGTCAATTTGGACAAGTTTACCCTGATGGTCACGGATCATGGCAAAGGATTTGATCCGAATTCCATCAAAACACCGAATATGAAAGAATATCTGGCGCAACTCAAAGTCGGCGGTCTCGGCATCTATCTGATGAAAACGCTGATGGATGAAGTTGATTATCAAATGGAACCGGGCGTCAAAAACCAGGTCAAAATGGTCAAATATTTTATCGATAAAAAAAATTCAAAGCTGCTCGATTCGGATAAGGAATAACACAAATTTTGGAACAAAATCCTGAATACAAATTGGATTATAAAAGTGTCGAACTTAAATCACTTTTCGAACTAAGTCAAATCCTCAACTCCTCCCTCGATGTCCATCGGGTTCTCAATAATTGTCTGTTAACGCCCATGGGCCGCATGCTCATCACCCGCGGTATGGCGCTTGCCGTTGATGATTCCGACCAATTCGTCATCAAAGTCAGCAAAGGCCTGCCGGAAAACCTTCACGGTCAAAAATTTAACGTCCATTATGATTTTACCGGGCCCGTCTTCCTGAAAACGCTGGACGAGACTGTTTGCCCCAACAAAGACTTTTTCCTCTCCAGAGGACTCGAACTGTTCATTCCGATGATCAGTTCGACAAAAATGATCGGCGCGATTTGCCTTGGCCCGAAAATGACCAACCAGGACTTTAGCAAACGCGAACTTGAATTTCTCGATTCACTGTCCAATATTGCCGCCGCCTCCATTGAAAATGCCCTGATGTTTGCCAAACTCGAATCCGTAAACCGCCAACTGGATAAAAAGGTCCAGGAACTTAAAACACTGTTTGAAATCGGCAAAGAACTTAATTCTACGCTTGATATAGCAAAAATTGTCACGATCCTGCAATTCACCATTATGGGTGAGATGGCCGTCAACAAACTGCTGCTGTTTCTTGAACAGGGTGGCACGTTTAAACTCACCGCCAACCGCGGCATTAACGAAAGCTCTCAACTTTTCAGCTCGCTCACCGAACCGCCCATGTTGAACTTTTTGGCTCAACAGGTCACGCCAACCATTATCCCCGATGTTGACGATAAAACGCAACCGGGATTATTACACAAAGCCGGTTTAAGCGTCATCATTCCCATGCGCATGCAGGAGGAAACAAAGGGTCTGCTGCTGCTCGGCCCCAAAATGTCGCGCAAGCCGTACGCGCCGGATGTGCTCGATTTCCTGACGACTCTCGGCAACCGGGTGATGATCTCGATCGAAAATGTGCGCTTGTTTGAAGAGACGCTGGAAAAACAGCGGCTCGAAGAGGAAATCGCCATTGCGCGCGACA
The DNA here is from genome assembly GCA_964432185.1 of uncultured Cytophagia bacterium. Taxonomy (GTDB): domain Bacteria; phylum Zhuqueibacterota; class Zhuqueibacteria; order Residuimicrobiales; family Krinioviventaceae; genus Kriniovivens. Next base: position 8,271 of record CAYSNA010000134.1, on the reverse strand, counting down.
TCCAGCAGCGGCTGCTGCCGAGCAAATTTCCGCACATTGAATCGCTCGATATTTACGGTTTTAACATCCCGTCCCAACAAGTGGGCGGCGATTATTTTGATCTTATCCAACTTTCGGATACAAAATTATTTGTC
>CAYSNA010000134.1:0-8127 GCA_964432185.1 uncultured Cytophagia bacterium | reverse complement strand
ATTGTTTTGAACGCGATGGCGGCCGCGTGGCCCTGGCCATCGGCGACGTCTCCGGCAAAGGCGTCGGGGCCTCTCTGCTCATGTCCAATTTGCATGCCGGTCTGCATACGCTGATGGACTCGAATTTCGAAATGCACGCCATGCTGGCCAAGCTGAATAATCTCATTTATGAAAATACCAATTTTGATAAATTTATCACTTTTTTCTACGGCGAATACAATTTAAAAACGAGGGAATTTACCTATGTGAATGCCGGCCATAATCCGCCGTATCTGTTTCACCAGGACGGTTCTTTTGAGCTGCTGGAACAAGGCGGTTTGCTGCTCGGCATGATGCCAAATATGGTTTACGAAACCGGCACGGTCACCGTGGCACCAGGTGATTTTATTGTAACTTTTACCGACGGTGTGACCGAAGCCAAAGATAAAGCCGGCGATATGTATGAGGAAGAGCGGTTGGAGCACTTTATCGCCAATTGCCTGGAAAAGGAGTTGAGCGTCAAAGAGTTCGCCGATACGCTGGTGAGCGAGTTGAACAGGTTTTCCAAAGGCGTGCCGCAAGCAGACGACATTACGTTTTTGGGATTAAAATTGAACCAGAATTGACAAAGGGACTATGGGAAACGGGTGGACAAACAATACAAAAATTCTCGTCGTTGATGATGATGAACATAACCGAAAATATTATCTGCAAGTTTTGGCGCGCAGCGGTTACAGCGCCGACGAAGCCCCGTCCGGCGAAAAAGCCGTCGAGTTAATTGAAAAAAACAGCTATCACCTCGTACTTAGCGATCTGCAAATGTACCGCATCGGCGGCCTGGATGTTCTAAAGGCGGCCAAAGACAAAAATCCTCATACTCAGGTTGTCATTCTTACCGGCTACGGAAGCATCCCCACGGCAGTGAAGGCCATGCAAAAGGGCGCCTTTGACTATCTGTCCAAACCGGTGAAAAAGGATGCCTTTCTCATCCGGGTTGAAAAAGCGCTTGAACAATTTGACATGCAAACGCGCTTGCAGGAACAGCAGGTGCAGATCGAGGCGTATCAGGAGATGCTGCGGCGCGATCTCGATCTCGCGAAAACCGTGCAGGACAGTCTCATTCCACAAAATTTTAAAAACGATCGAATTAAAATCGGTTTTGAATATCATCCGATGATCGGCATCGGCGGAGATTTTTGCAGTGTCCACCAGGATAACGAAAATCATCTCTATCTGAACATGGCTGATGTGACCGGGCACGGGATCGCCGCGGCGCTCATCGTTAATCGTGTGTACAACGAACTGAATACGATCATCAAACGGAATCCCATGCCGAAGGATATCTTGACCGAGATTAACGATTTTTTTTATTTCACTTTTGGGCATTTGGGTTTGTACCTGACCATGGCATCCATTCAGCTTGATTTTTCCACCAACACCCTGTATTATGCCGGCGGCGCGCACCCGCCAATCCTGCATGTCAAATCGGACGGGAAAAACGTCAGCACTATGGAATCGCAAAATACCATTGTCGGTTTTCAAAAGTCGGAGCGCCTCACCATGCGCCAGGAAAGGGTGACATTTAATCCGGGCGACCGCTTTGTGGTTTATACGGACGGTTTGATCGAAGCGGAGGATAGCGACAAAACCGAGTTTGGGTTGGATGGCCTGCTCGTCTCGCTTCGTTCACATGCGAGCCAACCTGTGGCGCAGCTCTGCTCCTCCGTCGTCAATGATGTCAAAGCCTACAGCGCTGGTTCTGGCCGGGACAACGATGACATCATGGTGCTCATTTTTGAGATTCAATAGCGGGATGGTATGGCAGGTGACGAAAAAACTGTTTTGCTTTTTAATCCGTGGATTTATGATTTTGCCGCATACGACCTTTGGGCCAAACCGCTTGGGCTGCTATACGTCGGCGCCGTGTTGCGCCGGCTCGGTTATGGTGTTGAGCTTTTAGATTGCCTCGATCGATTTCATCCGGCGCTGCACGAACTCTCCGTTACACCGGCTCCTTCAAAAAATGATTTTTCCGGCAAATTCATCCGCGAGGTGATTGAAAAACCGGATTGTCTGTCGCACATACCGCGTCGGTTCGCCCGTTACGGCATGCCTCCGGCTATTGTTGCCGATGTTTTATCGCGTATGCGGCCACCGGATGTGATCCTTGTTACGTCCTTCATGACCTACTGGTATCCGGCCGTGCACGATGCCGTCGAAATGTTGCGCTCACTTTTTCCACATGCCAAAATAATTCTCGGCGGTATTTACGCGACGCTGTGTCCGGAGCATGCTCAACAGCATATAGCGGCTGATGTGTTCGTTTTTGGCGAAGGCGAAGCGCAGACGGCCAGACAAGTCGCGTCCCTGCTGGACGGGCCCGGCGCTGATTTCTCGTTTGAGCATCTGGACGAACTGCCTTTTCCCGCGTTTGATTTATATCCGAGATTAAACGCCGTATCGCTGCTCACATCCCGGGGATGTCCGAATCATTGCAGTTTTTGCGCCTCGCGACGGCTGGCCGGTTATCGTCGCCGCTCCGTCGATAATGTTTTCGATGAAATCCGTTTCTGGCACGAGCAGTATCAGGTGTCGCATTTTAGCTTTTCCGATGACGCGCTGCTGCATCGGGCGGATCGTTACGCCAAACCGCTGTTCAAAAAAATAGCCGAGACGTCCTGGAATCTGAATCTTTACACGCCGAACGGTTTAACCCCCCGCTATGTTGATGCCGAGATGGCCGAGCTTTTTTATCGCGCGCACGTCACGTCGGTCCGCTTGAGTTTTGAAACCTCGGATGAGGAACGACAAAAAAGCATGTCCGCCAAAGTGACGAATGACGAGCTGCGGCGCGCCTTGACTCATCTGGAAAATGCCGGCTATCAGAGAAGTGACATTGGCGTGTATGTGCTCATTGGGCTGCCGGGCCAAACCATGGAGGAGGCGCGCCAAAGTGTGCAGTTCGTCCATGATCTTGGCGCCCGCGTGTATGTGGCGTCGTTTTCGCCGATTCCCGGAACTCTGGAGTGGCACAATGCCGTTCAACAAAACGTATGGGATTCAGAGGCGGATTTGTTGTTGACCAACACGACGATTTACCCGATCTGGTCAAAAAGTTTCGGCTTTGAACAATGCGAGGACTTTAAGCTATGGGCCGGCGGTTTAAATAAACAACTTTGAAAGATTCGATTTAAATTACTTGTTGTTTAATAACAAACTTTATAAGTTATCTGGATTTCGACCAGAAACAGAGAATTTTCTTTGAACCGAATTTGGATAAAATTATCCGCCATCATCGTGTTGCTCCTTTTGGTGTTGATGGCTGTCGTTTTTCAGCTTTTTACCCGCCGGCAAATTCGCATTGAGCGCGCCGAGCTGGGTGAAAAAATGAATGATATCGCGTTGATCATTGCGTCGATTCGCAACACCGGCGATGACGAGTTCATCCGCTATCAGGAATGGATCGACAATATCATGGTCTCCGATGCGCGCGACGGACTGGTTTATATCATTATTCTTGATAATGATCGCAACATCATGGCCCATGCTTTAAATCCACAGGACCTCGCCGTTGAATCCAATTATCTCACCCCGGAAGAAGAGATCAATCTTGTCAAGCGACTGAGCCTGGGGCAGATTGCCGAGGAAAGCTGGAATGATTTTGATCGCGTCTCCGTCCTCATTCGCGGCGATGAGGGCGTACGCGGCAAGGTTGAGGTTGGTTTTTCGTTGATCGAATTTAACAACCGCGCGCGCGACAAGTTGCTGATGAACCTCTATATTCTCGCCGGCGCTTTTATTGTGGTGGTCTTTTTGTCCGTGCTCATCGGCAAGCGCATCACTCGGCCGATCGATAAATTGTCCGGCGCCATGATGGACGTGTCCAACGGTAATTTTGATTCGCATGTCGAAATCCGCTCGCGTGACGAACTGGGCAAACTTTCAACGTCTTTCAATTACATGACGCTGCGGCTGCGCGAAAAGGCGGCAATTGAAGATTTTTCCCGCGATCTGGTCTTTTCGTTTGAGCATTCCCGCCTGGTGCAGATGGTGACCGAGCGGATCACCAATTATATGGGCGCCAAACAGGGAGCGCTGTTTATGATTGAGGCGCGCGGTTCGGTCTCCTACGCGGTATCGGAATGGGGTTACCCCAAACCGATTCGACACCGGATCGAACTCAAGTTCCCCGATGCCGTCTATGACGAATGTATTCAACACACGGAACCGTTCACCCCGGCGGATGTCGTCCACAAACAGCATTTTAATGCGCTGGTCGAACTGCTGCGAGAACAGGTTGATTTTGAAAGCGTCGATCTCATTTCACCCCTGACCGGACAGGGTGAAATTGTCGGTTTTCTCCTGCTTGCGCCGGAAGTTGATGAAACCGGTTACGACGACGACGAAAAAACATTTTTGCGCACCTTGAGCCAGCAGGGCGCCATGGCCATCCGCAATTCGCTGCTGTTCCAGAGTTTGACCGAACAGGAACGCATTAAAAAAGAACTGGAAATTGCCCAGGGTGTGCAGCGGCGTCTGCTGCCGACGACCGAGCCGAGTTTATCGGGTCTTAACGTTGCCGGGCTCTGCCTGCCGGCCGCAGAAGTTGGCGGCGATTATTATGACTATTTTGTTATTGATGACCATCGCGTCGGCATTGCCATTGCCGATGTGTCGGGCAGGGGCGCCTCGGCCGCATTTTACATGGCGGAAATCAAAGGCATGATGACCTCGATGGCCGATATTATTGCTTCGCCCAAAGAGCTGGTGGCGCAACTCAACAAGTACATGAATAAAAATATTGATAAACGAATTTTTACCACAATGATCTATGGTGTGCTGGATGCGCGAACACGCGAGTTCACCTATGTCCGCGCCGGGCATAATGCCGTCATCGTTCGGCGCATAACAAAAGGGCAGGAACTGGATGTGTTCATCCCGCGCGGCATGGGGCTTGGTTTGGTGGATGACGCGATGTTCCGCGAATCCACCGAGGAACATTGCATCCGGTTTAACATTGGTGAATTTCTCATCCTGTACACGGACGGCATTTCCGAAGCCATGAATATAAATCACGAAGAGTTTGGCGAAGAACGATTGTACAACATCGTCGCGACCAATCACGTGTTGAACGCGCATGATATGCAGAAAAAAATCATGCGTCACGTCAGCGATTTTGTTCGGGACGCTAAACAACATGATGACATCACCATGGTCATTGCTCAATTTGAGAATTGAGGCAGGTCGTATGAAAAATAGATATATGTCTTTTGGATTTTTGTTCGCTGTCTCCGTCCTTTTGTTTGCGGGATGTTCCAGAGATGGTGAACGAAAAATAAAGCTGGCCGATCAGCCGGTGACGGCTTTAAAACTAAAGCAGGTTGAAACCATCGAAATCGCCGCCGATCAAAAAAAGAAGGTGGCGCTGGTGGATTTTGAAAATCGGGCTGAACCGGGCGCGGCATGGTTGAGCGCCGGCATCAAGGAAAAACTCAGTCGTGAACTGGCGCAGTCACGCCAGCTAAATCTCAATCCGTCCCGTTTTGTCAACGACGTGATCGACACGCTCGGTTTGACCGTTTTGGATTTGAACAACGAACGATTCGGCGCGCAACTGGCGCGGAAAATCAATGCCGATGTGCTGATTCGCGGCGATTATTATTTTAAAAATGATCTCCTGCATCTCGACGTCGAACTGCGACGGAATGACGGCAGTCTGCTGGTGCAGTATTCAAGAACCGGCAGTCATGCGGACACGCTCGCGGCGTTAAACACGCTCGTCAGTTTGATGGCGATTGATATTCGCGGTCAACTCGAGGTTCATCCCAAGGGGCCGGCTGAGGTCGAAACGCTGCACGCCACGGCCTCTACCACATCAAAAGAAGCGCTCAACTTGTATATCGAAGGCCGGGAAAAGCTCGATCAATTTTATATGGATGAAGCCATCCCGTTGTTCGCCAGGGCGATAGAATTGGATACGACGTTCGCTTCAGCTTATACCGGACTGGCGCGCGGTCTGATGGCCCTCGGGAATTACTCCCAGGTCCGCCCCGTGCTCGAAAAGGCCATGCAACACGCACGACATCTGTCGGATCGGGAGCGAATTCCTATTGAAGCCAATTACGCCATGATCAATGGTCAGTATTACAAAGCCCTCGAACTCTACAACCATCTCCTGGATCTGTATCCCGAAGATTACGACGTCCATTATGAGGTGGGACAGTATTATTTTTCCATCGCGCATAATTACCACAAGGCCATTGAAAAATTTGAGACGGTGCTCGAGCTTTATCCAAAGCACAAAATGGCGCATAACCAGTTAGCGTACGCCTACGCGCACGTCGGTGAGCTTGACCACGCGTTGTATATTCTGGAAAAGTATGCCGAATTGGCGCCGGACGAACCCAATCCTTATGACAGTTATGGCGAGCTGTTGATGGGCGAAGGCCGGTTGCATGAATCGATAAAAATGTTTAAAAAAGCGCTGGACATCAATCCGGATTTTTGGCATTCGCAGGTTCATCTCGCTACCGCTTATCGCGATTTGGGGCGCACGCGAAAAGCATATTCGATTTTGACAGCGATTGAAACGGACTCGGTCTATAAAAAGCACCGCAAAGTTCTCACGCAGCAATTGGCCTTAAACGCCATTATATCGAATGATATGAACGCCGCAGTCAATTATTTTGAAAAGGCAGTGCAGGAGGAACCGAAAGATTTGGGTTATCACTTGTCCCTGCTTTATCTCCGGCCGGATGATCATAACTATCGGGCGTGGTTTGTCGATGAGCTGAAGCGGCAGGATACGCTGGCGCAAAAAGACAGTCTGGAGTACGGTTTGTTGTTAGGGCTCGTCTCACAATCGCTTAATCATAATCTTGGCGTCGATGTGGTCGACCATCTGCTTGACAGCGCGCTGAACGGGACGACGGATCCGATTTTGTATCAGGCGGCCATTGCCTACAAACTGATCCTTGATTTCCGTTTCGGTCGCAACACGGCGGCTACGGAACGATTGTACGCCCAGGCGGATGATCCCGAGACATTTCAATATGCGCAGCCGGCGACATGGGATGATTACTGGCGTCACTATTTTGATGCCCTGCAGATTGCGGCGCAACACGGTGTGCCGGTGGTGGAATGGGCCAAAGGTTTTTACGAGTTCGCCAAAGCCTCCGGCAATCAACATTTTGAAATCAACGGCGCCATTGCGGTGGCGGCCTCCGATTATTTTTCCGGCAACACGCAGGCCGCCAAACAAAAAATGCAGGATGTCGGTATTCCCTGCGAAAGCGCCTGGTCATTTGTCGGGCCGTTTGACATGCATAAAGGCTTTCATCACAAATTTTGGCCGGAAAAAGTGGATGCCGAAAAATGGACCTCCACGGACAACTATGCGGCTGCAATTTTCCAAAAACGCGATGATCTCTTTGATGGTTATGTGAACATCAAACAGATCACCAATTTCAAGACCAATCAGGCGGTTTATGCATTTTTGGAAATGAACTCGAAAGATTACAAACAGGTGCAACTTCGTTTTGGCAACAGCGGGCGGCTCAAGGTCTGGCTGAACGGGGAGCCGGTGATGATCAAAAATATCCGTGGAGATGCCATAATAGATCGTTATATTGCCAATGCCAAATTGCATCTCGGCACAAATCATATGCTCGTGCGCATCGACAATGCTATTGGCGAGCTTGGATTTTATTTCCGCGTGACGGATATGGACGGCCGCGGTGATCCGGATATCGATTTTAAAATGCCGATGATGGCCAATCTTGCTAACGAGGAGAAGAATCTAAACTAGAGGGAGCATGGCAGAAGAGATCCCTGTTGAAGCAGGAAAAAGACCGTTTTTTATGGCCATCGCCGGCAATATCGGCGTCGGCAAAACCACACTGACGACGAAAATTTCGCAGCGCTTTGGGCTGTTTCCCTATTTTGAGCGCGTGATTAATAATCCCTATTTGGAAGATTTTTATCGCGATATGGATCGCTGGAGTTTTAACCTCCAGATCTATTTTTTATCCCAGCGTTTTATTGATCAAAAGAAAATTTCATCCAGTCCGGTGCCGTGCGTGCAGGACCGTTCCATTTACGAGGATGCCGAAATTTTCGCCTACATTCTGCACAAGCGGGGACACATCA
>CAYSNA010000133.1:0-12550 GCA_964432185.1 uncultured Cytophagia bacterium | reverse complement strand
CCCATGCGCACGACCTTTCCGTCGTTTGAGAGCTCTATCTTTGATGATCCGGCAAAAATCTACGAACCGGAAAGCGAGCAACTTTTTAGCGCCTCGCTGGATGGGAACGGCGAAAAATCATTTTCGGAAAAGATCAGTTCACAAAAGAATGCGCCCGGCATGTTATCGGCGCAATTCACTACGCGAGTATTTGAACCGGGCGGCGCCTTCAGCACCGATTATTTCAGCATTCCGTATCATCCGTACGACAATTACGTGGGTGTGGACATGCCGGACAGCGACGGGCACGGCGGCATTTATGTGGACAGCACCTATAACATAAAAATGGCGCGTCTGTCATCGCAGGGTAAAAAAAATGGCGACGGTTCTATTGAGATCAAAGTGTACAATATCCAGTGGCGGTGGTGGTGGGAACGGGATGCCCGCACCATCGCGGATTATATAACGCAGCGTTCTTTTAATCCCATTTTCACCGACACGCTCAAATTGACCAACGGCGCGGCCAGTTGGCCGCTGCGCCTCAGCCAATATGGACGCTACTTTATTCATATTCGCGACCTGGATGGCGATCACAGCGCCGGCGTCGAATTTTATGCCAATTGGCGGTACTGGTGGCGTCGCGGTGGGGACAGCGCACCGGGCGGCGCCAACATGCTGGCGTTTTCGGCGGACAAGGATGAATACAATGTTGGCGAAACCGTCAAGATCACCATTCCAACCGCGTACCAGGGTCGAGGATTAATCAGCATTGAATCCGGCACGCGGTTGTTGCATACGGAATGGTTTGAGGCGACCGAAAATCAATATCTCTATTCGTTCACCGTCAAGCCCAACATGGCGCCAACCATTTATGTTTACGTTTCCTTTTTACAGCCGCACTTGCAGGCGGGCAATGATTTGCCCATCCGGCTTTACGGCGTTATACCGATCAATGTGCTCAATTCCGCGTCCATTCTAAAACCGGACATCATCTGCGACGATGTCTTCCGCCCGGAAAGCAACGTGACCATCAAAATAAAAGAGATCAACAAATCGCCGATGACCTATACGCTGGCCATTGTCGATGAAGGTCTGCTCGACCTGACGCGTTTCCGCACGCCCAATCCGTGGGCGCATTTTTATCAACGCCAGGCGCTCGGCGTAAAGACGTGGGATTTATATGATCTGGTGGTGGGCGCTTATGGCGGTGAACTCGAAAAACTGCTCGCCATTGGCGGCGGTGATGCGGAAGAACTGCAAGGTCAGCGCAAGACGAACCGCTTCCCGCCCATGGTTCGCTTCATCGGGCCGGAGGAATTGGCGAAAGGCGAAACCAACAGCCACGAGATTGACATTCCGCAATATGTCGGCTCCGTTCGCGTGATGGTCATTGCCGGCAATAAGAAATCCTTTGGCGCGGCCGAGAAAGCCGTCGCCGTGCGCAAACCGCTCATGGTGCTCGGGACGCTGCCGCGCGTGCTCAGCGTCGAGGAAACCGTCAGCTTGCCGATTTCGGTTTTTGCTCTGGAGGATAAAGTCAAAAATGTTGATGTCAAAGTGAGCGTCGAAGGTCCGGTGTCGATTTCCGGTTCGGATTCAAAAACGCTGCAATTTATTGAAACCGGCGACCAGCTTGTCAACTTTGACTTAAAATGTACATCTCTGACGGGCGTGGCGACGGTTCACATCAAGGCGAAAAGCGGCAACGAGACGTCGCAACAGGATATCGACATCGATGTTCGCAATCCCATGCGGCCGGTTGTCGATGTGCTTGATACCACGCTGGACGGCAATAAAACCTGGAAACCGGACATCACGCTCGTGGGTATTCCCGGCACCAACACAGTAACGCTCGAGGTCTCCCGCATTCCTCCAATTAATCTGAGCAAACGGCTCCATTTTCTCATTCATTATCCGTACGGCTGTATTGAGCAGACAACCTCCTCGGTCTTTCCGCAGCTCTATTTGAACAAACTGCTGACATTGCCGACGGAGCAGCAAAACGACATCGAAAAAAATGTCAAGGCCGGAATCAGTCGGCTGCGCAGTTTTCAAACGGCGCAAGGCGGATTTTCCTACTGGCCCGGCGATTATGAGGCGGATGAGTGGGGCTCCAATTATGCCGGCCATTTTTTGGTGGAAGCCAAACGGGCGGGATACAACATACCTGCCGGCATTTTAGAGCAGTGGACGAGTTACCAAAAACGCCAGGCTCGCGGCTGGGTCACCGGACCATCAAACTCGGAACTCACGCAAGCCTATCGACTTTATACGTTGGCGCTATTGGGTGAGCCGGAATTGGGCGCCATGAATCGCCTGAAAGAGCGGGCAAACCTGCCGACAAACGCACAATTGCGTCTTGCCGCCGCCTACAAACTTGCCGGGCAGGATGAGGTGGCCCGATCACTGACGACCGGCGAGATTAAATTTCGCACTTATCGGGAACTCTCCAATACCTATGGATCAACGCTGCGCGACAAGGCGATGGTTCTCGAAACATTGACGCTCATGGATGAACCAAAAAGAGCGAAAAACCTGGTGAAAGAAATTTCCGATGTTTTGAGCACAAACAAATGGATAAGCACCCAAACGACAGCATACGCGCTCATTGCGTTTGCACGATACGCGGGGGTGTCCGGGGACGCGTCGTCCTACACCTTTAATTATACATGGCAAGATGAACAGAGGCAGGAGATCACCTCCAAAGCGCCAATTCAGCAACTGGAGCTGCCGGTGGATATGGATTCGACCGGCTCGCTCTCCTTCAAAAATGCCGGCACGGTAACGCTCTATCCTCGGCTCATTTTGGCAGGATTGCCGCGCCTGGGAACGGAAACCGAATCACAAAACGGCCTGTCACTCGATGTCCGTTATTTTGACAATGAAAACGCGCAACTGCCGATCAGCATCATCGATCATGGTACGACCATTGCCGCGGAGGTGACCGTCAAAAATACCAGTAATGAGGACTATGATGAGATTGCGGTGGCGCATCTGGCGCCGGCAGGTTGGGAAATCCTCAACGAGCGTATGACCGGTGGCGCGGCCTCGGAGTTTGATTATCAAGACATCCGCGATGACCGAATTTATACATTTTTTGATTTGAAATCGAATGAATCAAAAAAAATAGTCGTGCGCTTTAATGCGAGTTATGCTGGGAAATACTACCTGCCGCCAATCAGCGTTGAGGCCATGTATGATGCGACCATAAATGCCCGCGTCAAAGGTGAGTGGATTGAGGTGGTGCTCCCGGGCAAAGAATAAATGACGTGAATAGGATAAAAGGCTTGATACCACCCGATATCTCAAATTTTTTGACTTTGATAGCGGGTGGCGTCTAGCCTGAATTATTGACAATTTTGCATTAGATAAGTCGAAACAAGCCGTTATCAAAAAACAATGCCAATCCACCAAGGAAATGAAACGCACGGAGTTCTTAATTTTAACCATTTATCTGCAATTCTTGCTTTGTGTTCTTCGTGCGCTTTGTGGTTTATGAATTTTACAGGTTAACTCAACACAGAATCTTTATCGTGAGGACCATCGTCCAGGTGACAGTACCCAATATTTTTATGACAAAGAGTTTTAAAATTGTCGCTGCTCTGATCCTTGGCGCTGTGTTGTTCCTGTTTCTGCCAACGCCCAAATTTGACGATCCGGTGTCAACGCTGCTTTTGGATCGACACGGTCGACTCCTTGGCGCCACCATCGCTTCGGACGAGCAGTGGCGATTTCCGGAAATCGAACAGGTGCCGGAAAAATACAAAATCGCTGCCATTGCTTTTGAGGATAAACGATTCTATCATCACCCCGGGGTTGATGTACTGGCGTTGGGCCGCGCTGTTCGCGACAATCTGAGCAGAAAGGATATCGTCAGCGGCGCCAGCACTATTTCGATGCAAGTCATTCGATTGTCCAGAAAAGATAAACAGAGAACCTTTGGTGAAAAATTTATCGAAATGATTCTGGCACTGCGGCTGGAACTGACAACGTCCAAAGCGGATATTCTCAAACTCTACGCCTCACACGCGCCGTATGGCGGCAATGTGGTTGGACTGGAAGCCGCGGCCTGGCGTTATTTTGGCCGTGATCCGCACCATCTCTCGTGGGCCGAAAGCGCAACGCTGGCTGTGCTGCCCAATAGTCCGGCGCTCATTCATCCCGGGCGACGGCGCGATCAGCTCAAGGAAAAACGTGATCAACTCTTGCACAAGCTGCACCATAATGGAAGCCTTGATGCTCTCACCCTTCAGCTTGCATTGAACGAATCCCTGCCGCTCAAGCCAACACCGCTGCCCATGCTGGCGCCGCATCTTTTGCAGCGCCTACGAGTTGAAGCGCCGAAAAATCAGGTTCGATTCATCACCACTTTGGACGGCGCCCTACAGGGCAGAGTCAGCGACATTGTCGAGCGCCACTCTCGCCACCTTGCGCTCAATGATATTCATAACGCAGCGGCTTTTATCATCGATATAAAGTCGTTCACGGTGTGTGCCTACATCGGCAATGTTCGCGGGGATGGTCAAAATTCTAACGGCGAGTATGTGGACATCATTACATCCCCGCGCAGCACCGGCAGTATTCTCAAACCGCTGCTGTACGCCGGCATGTTGGAAACGGGGGAGCTCATCCCTACAGCATTGGTGCCGGACATCCCGACGCAAATGGGCGGTTTCGCGCCGGAGAATTACACCCGTACCTACGAAGGCGCCATCCCCGCGTACATGGCGCTGGCGCGTTCGCTCAACGTGCCGGCTGTTCGACTGCTCGACGATTACGGCGTGCATCGTTTTCACGGGCTGCTGGAAACCCTCGGTATAACGACGCTTTTTCGTCCGGCGCAGCATTACGGCCTCTCCCTCATCCTCGGCGGCGCGGAAGGCACGCTGTGGGAATTGACATCAATCTATGCCGGTTTGGCTCGTTGCGTTTTGCGCTACTCCGATCCACAGATGGACGAGCCATTTCAAAGACCCGTTTTTTTGATTAATCAGGTGCCCAGTCCGAGAACAGACCAAGCGCCGCTTTCTCCTGCATCGTGCTGGTTGACCCTGCAGGCGATGCTGGACGTCACTCGCCCATCGGATGAGCAGGCATGGCGGGAGTTTCAATCCTCACAAAAAATTGCCTGGAAGACCGGCACCAGTTACGGCTTTCGCGATGGCTGGGCCATTGGTCTGACGCCCACATACGCCGTTGGCGTCTGGGTCGGCAACGCCGATGGCGAAGGCCGCCCGGGACTCACCGGATTATCCGCCGCGGCGCCGATTCTGTTTGATATTTTCAACAGCCTCGAATCCGCACCCTGGTTTGAAAAGCCGGAGCTGGATTTACATGACATCACCGTCTGTGCGAAAAGCGGTTATCGCGCCGGACCTTTTTGCGAGAAAACGCGCGACATCGGCGTGCCCGAAGCCGGTTTATCGTTTAGTCTCTGCCCGTATTGCCAACTGGTGCATTGCGATTCGACAAAATCCTGGCGCGTGCATTCCGAATGCGAATCGGTAGCAAACATGCAGGCCGTCTCCTGGTTCACCCTGCCGCCGGCCATGGCGTGGTTTTATCGTAAAAAACATTCGGACTATGCGCCCTTGCCGCCGTTCCGGGATGACTGCTACGCCTCGCTCAATTTAACATCCAATTCGATGAATCTGTTGCGGAATCGACTGGATCGAAACGTTTACGTGCCCATCGAGCTCGACGGCTCCAGCGGCCGCATCGTCTTTGAAGCCACACATCGCGATCCCAACATCAGCATCTATTGGCATTTGGACGACTACTATATCACCCGCACCAGCGGCATCCATCAGCTATCCCTGTCGCCGGAACCGGGAGAACATCTGCTCACATTGGTGGATGAACAGGGGGAAATGATTCAGCGTTTCTTTACCGTTCTCGATAAATGATCGGCCTATGGTTCTAATCCTTTTGTTTCACATATTTTTTCAATATTTTTACTCTGATGAAACATCGAATCACTTCTTCCCATTAGAATAAATTTTATGGCACAAAACAAAAAAAACTATTACGCCGTCGCTAAAGGGAAAAATCCCGGATTGTATAAAACCTGGGGTGGTCCGGGCGGCGCCGAGGATCAGGTAAAAGGTTTTAACGGCGCGCAGTTCAAAGGATTTTACGATCTCGGCGATGCGCTGGACTATTTGACGGAACACGATATTCACGTGCCGGAACATGAGTCGTACGTTCCGAAAGAGGATCCTATTGATCCGGATCGCATTCACATTTATACGGACGGCAGCTCGATTCAAAACCCGGGACCAGGTGGGTACGGTGCTGTCCTGGTTTTCCAGGGACATCCCAAGGAATTGTCCGCCGGTTTTCGGGAGACCACAAACAATCGCATGGAATTGATGGCCTGCATCGTGGCATTGGAAGCGCTGAAAAAAACATCCAAAGTGATGATTTTTAGCGATTCGAAATATGTGGTCGACAGCGTCTCCAAAGGCTGGGCACAGCGCTGGCGTTTGAACGGCTGGCAAACCGATTCGAAAAAGAATGTCGAAAATGCCGATTTATGGCGACGTTTGCTGAACGAAATTGAAAAACACGATGTGCAGTTTACCTGGGTGAAAGGTCATGCCGGCAAAAAAGAAAACGAGCGCTGCGACGAACTGGCGCAAAAAGCCGCCCGCGGGGATAACCTGGCTGTGGATGAGGGCTATGAAAAAAATCAAAATTTGAGTCTATTTTAAATGAGCCACAAATTGCTCGAATTTAACTACTTGCTGCCGGATACCTTGTAAAAAGTTTGATTTTTTTGCGAAAAGTCATGCCCGAGAGCTTTTGTCGGGCATCCATTTAACTCGTTTTGATAAGATTCCCGCTAAAAACATGCGGGAATGACTTCCGTTTTTACAGAACATAAAAAGTGTCCGGTATTGAATTTAGCTATTGAATCGAGGATTTAAAAAAGTACATCTTTGAAAGCAAAACCTGGTTCACCGGCACACACATTAATCTCATTCGTGAAATTAGTGCCATGTCCTTTAGCGCAATTCGTGGTTAATGTTTAACTCACCAAAGGAGAGGTTCGCATGAGTTTTCCAAAACCATTTTATCGTTTTCGTCCGCATCCCTGGCACGGCTTGGGCGTCGGGCCCAATCCGCCAATCACCGTTCATGCTTACATTGAGCTGACGACGTTTGATTCGGTCAAATATGAAATTGACAAGGAGACCGGTTATTTGCGCGTGGACCGGCCGCAGCGCAGCACGGCGCAGCCGCCCATTTTGTATGGTTTCATTCCGCGAACCTATTGCGGCAATCATGTCGGCGCTTTGAACGGTGAAAAAGTCAAAGGCGATGGTGATCCATTGGATATCTGTGTGATCAGCGAGCGCCCGATCAATCGAACAGAGATCATATTAAACGCGCGTGTGGTTGGCGGTTTGCAGATGATCGACAAAGGCATGGCGGATGACAAAATAATCGCTGTTCTGGAGAATGATAACATTTGGGCGGACACCAAAGATATTTCCGAACTGCCGCACGTGATGATCGAACGCATGCGGCACTATTTCAGCACCTACAAATGGGTGCCGGATAATGACGCGCCGGTGAGCGTTTCGGAACCGTACAATCATCAACATGCAGAAAAAGTCATTCAAGCAGCGATTCAGGATTATGAGGACATGTTTGGAGGATAGAGATTTTATAAACAGCACATCCCTGGAACGCTCGTCCCCGGGATGTGCGTTGATTTTATTTCCGCAACACTTATTTTAACATCACCATCACACTGCCCGTGATAAACGCGACTACCCACCACAGGTAAGCATAACGCGAATAGAGATGCAAGCCCCGCGTCACCTCGGTTTTTTTGCCGTGTGTCAGCCGAAATTTCCAGATCAGCAAAAAATCAATCAACATGGCGAGCAGCGCCGAATAGCCAAGAAAACCATGCGCCGTAAACGGCGAGTTGGGCGATCCGATGATCATAAACGCCGTCGCGACAATATCCAGAATGATGCCGAGCGTTAGAAAAATCGACACCACAGAATTTGCCCGGCGTTTGCGCTGTTCGGTGAAAATCGCCACCGAATAAGAGAAAAGCGCCAAAACAACAATTCGGGTGCCGGCTGTTAAAATCGGATTCATGCGCTACCCCTTTTGTTTTGGCTTGACGTGATATTTTTTAATCAATTCCCAGATATATTCGAACGATCCGACAAACGCCTCGCGATCCTGTTCGCTAAACGGTTCGAGAAATTTTTCAAACATGTGGCTCAACATTTTTTGCCGCTCTTGCAGCAGCTCGAGCCCTTTAGGCGTGACCGTAAGCAGCGCCTGGCGGCGATCTTTATCCTCGCCGACTTTGTTAAAAAATTGCAGATCGATCATGCGGTTGGCGAGCTCGGTGCCGGTGGATGGCGCCAGACTGAGTTTTTCGCAAAATTGCGTCAACGTCAGTTTTTCGCTGGCGTGCAGCACCATCAGCGCCTGGAATTGCCGCATGGATAAACGTTCGCCTTTGGGGTGTTGTTGCCCCAAATCATGAAAAGCCCCCATAATTTTGGGGGCCAGTTCTGCTATTCGTGCACCTGAAGGTTTATCCATCATCGTTTTTACTCTAGTCCAAAAGTTCTGCCTGATAGTTAACGTAGCCGGATTCGCCGGTCTCCGGATGATAATACGAGGTGACTCCAACTTTGGCGTGCTTGCCGGTGACGGTCTTGACAATGTAAACCACCTCCGGCGGCGTTAACCGATGATTTTCCGGATTATAGTTATAGAGGGCGTCACCAACGGCGAGGTTGTCGGCCTGGTCCTTCAGAAAAGTCAGACCGGAAGGAACACTGGTGATATCATCAAAAGCCGTACCTGCAACGATCGCAATTTCGGCGCCGGCCATCGAGTTGACGCGCATGCCCGGATTTTGGATGGATGCGCTCAATTCCGGCACATAAAGAGGAATCGTCAAAAAGGCAATATCCCATTCATCTTTTTCAACAACAACGCCATCCACAAGGCTGAAATGACCGGGAGCACCAACGTCGGCGGGAATCGTTGCCGTTTTAGTCATCACCGGCTTGCCGGCCGCATCGCACATGGCATAGCTGATAGTGTAACCGGCCTCGAACGCGTCGATTCTCATTTTATAATAATTGTAATCCACCGCGCGAACGAGATAGACATCGCCCTTGCTGGACAAGGTATGAGTGGTAAAATCATAATTGTACCACTCTTCGCCGATGACAAATGACGTGTCGGTATCCGTAAAAAATGCTGTGTTGAGATCAGCCGCGGCATCAAAATCGACCGCGCCGAGGTTTTGGGCGGTCACGCCGGCAGAGCCGCTGGCGCCGCCATTCAAAAAGACGCCGACCGTTCGGCCTTCATTGGCAAACGTGAGATCAAAGGTCCTGACAGTTTCCATTTTGTCCAGCGAAAGATAACTCGGCGTTTCTTTGATATTCTCCGTAACCATTTCAGTGCTCGTTGGGTCCGGATCCGGATCGGGATCGGGATCGGGATCATTTGGACTATCTTTTTCACATGCCGTCGTCAATAAAAGAGCGCCAATCATTAAAAGGCCAAGTAACTGTTTCATAAAAAAACCTCCAAATTGATATATGTTAAAGAATAAAAGAATGATCTTAATAATTCACATCCATCGCCAAAAAGAATCGCCGGCCGATCCAGGGGCCGTATTGCACATCCGTATAGTCCGATAAATTGGTGGCGCCGATTCTCAGCGTGAACATATTGTAGATTTTTTTCGTCGCCTCCGAGTTCACCCACACCGAAAGATGACGGCCCGGTTTGTAGGTCAAGGTGGCGTCGAGAAGATGATAGGACTGCTTGGTGGTCAGACGATCAACATAATCGCCGATGAGCGGTTCAAACTCGCGTACTTTTTGAGCGCCGAAAAACTGGTCGCGCAGTGAGAGTTCAAAACCGCGCCAAAAGCTCCAGTTCATTTTAACGGACGCCGAATGCGGCGGCATGTTCAACACTTCTTCGGACGCCTCCTGCTCCATTATTTTCGTGTAATTGTAGGCGAGCTGCGCGGTCATATTTTTCAGAATATAAAACTTGCTCTGCACTTCAACCGAATTGATGGTCGCCCGCTCGATATTTTTATAACTCAACGTGCCCGGCAAACGAATCGGATCGACCGGATAATCGACAATCATATCGGTAAAAAAATTGCGATAATAGGTCAGGTTGGTCAGAACCCGATAGTTCCAAAAGTATTCCAGGCCCACACTGTTGCCTGTGGATTTTTCCGGCACGAGATCGGGATTGCCGACAACGCGGTAGCCGAACGAGGTATGATCAAAATCAATGTACATATCGTTGAACGACGGCGCGCGGAAACCGCCGCCATGGGAGGCGCGGAACTTCAAATTCGGCGTCAAATTGTACATGCCGCTGAGCCGCGGACTGAAATAGGACTCGACATCCGACATTTTATCGTAACGCCCGCCAAACAGCAGCGTGACATTATGAATCGGTCCCGATTCGATCTGTGCAAATACGCCGAACAAATCACGCTGCGCGTTCAAAGCGGTTTCATCTGCCGATGAGACGGAATTACGCGTTGACCTGTACTCATCGTAGGAATAATCAAATCCGACATCCAGCCGAGTTGTGGTGAAAAACTCGTACGAAAAATCAGATTTCAAACCATAGATATTTTCGATGCTGCCATTTTCCGTGCGCACATACCCGGAGCGCTTGACGATCTCGCGATAGCCGCGGTCGTATTGCGACGCATAAGCGCGAATACTGGCATTTTTTTTGTCGCCGAGGTCCCGCCGCCAACTGATACGGCCATCGGTGCGAGCCAGGTCAGTTTCAAAACGGAAGAGCGGATCCTGGCCGTTTTGATCACCCTGTTGCTGCGTCGCATCCAGCTCAAAAAAACCAAGCACGGGCGAATGGTAATCGAGTCGTCCGCCGATCATTGAATTCCGGGAATTGCGCACATTTAACGATGTCAGGCTTGGATCAACGCCACCTTCGGTATGATCAAAATTCAACGCCAGGCCGAGCGAATCCATTTTGCCGCTCAGGCGCGCGTTGGCGCTGTATAGATCGAACGAACCGGTTTTGCCTTTGGCATCCACAGAAAAGCCATTGCCAATATTTTTGGTGATGATATTAATGACGCCACCCATCGCCTCGCTGCCGTAAATCGCCGAGGAGGGCCCTTTGACAATTTCAATGCGCTCAATGAGATCGGCATCGATGAGGTTCAATTCTTGTCGATTATTAAACTTGCCGGTAATCGGCATGCCGTCCACCAGCACGAGGATATATTTGCCATCGACGCCGCCCATGCGGATATTTTTGCCGCCAACATCATTTTCGCTGATGTAAATGCCGGGCCGGTCATTCAGGATATCGGCCAAATCCTCGGAACCGGTTTCCTCAATTTCATCAGCGGTGATGAGCTCGGTAACCACGGGCACGTTTTCCATTAACTTTTTCGTACGCGTGGCCGTGACCACAACCTGCTCGGTTTGAAAAAAACTGTCTTTGAGTTCAAATAAAAGAACGGGATTGGTCTGTGACAAATCAATAAATTGAACCGCCGGATCGTAGCCCATATAACTGGCTTTGACTTGATAGGAACTCGGCGGAACATTTTTGATGACAAACTCGCCATTTTCACCAGAGGCCGCGCCCAACCGGACACGTTGATATTTCACTTTATCAATATGATAAGATTTAAAAGTGACGGCTGAATCAATTTTGGATTCAATGAGGATAACATTGGCGCCGAACAGCGGCTCGCCCGTTGAGGCATCGAGCACTCGGCCGCGCACGTCATCGGCCAGAACAATTGTGGGGATGAGAGAAACAATAACAAAGAACAGGGAAATGTATTTTTGCATATTTTTCTTTTTCAGATTCAGTTGAAAACTACTGTTACAGATGTGACGTATTCGCAGGCCAAAATCGCATTTTATTGTCATATAATTTACTTCGCATGTGCGAAATATAACAATCCTCAAATTGAATCACAAGATTTTTATTTCGGGTTTGCGAAGTTTTGTCATTTTAATGCAGTTTAATGCGTACGACTTGGAAAAGTTGCATGAAAAATTACCCCACGTTTTCGAACGATCAAGTCACAGGGTGTTCCAATATCTATTGAGATACGAGCAGAACATCAGCCGAACTGAATGAAAATAATCCCGGATGCTCCAGTTTGCTATTCCCAAAAAACATCTTGCAATCCATCCCAAAGCAGATTAGCTTAAAACAAAAGGGATCAAGGAACAGATTTGAACGGAGATGAGGATTTAATAAAAGCACATCAATTTGATTTGGGACTTCCCCATGAGTTGTCTTTTCAAAATAATCCGCGTGGCTTTTATCATTTTATTCTTTGCAGGGGCGATATACTCTCAAACACCTAATCTTATCTTTCAGCATCTTACCACTACCGAGGGACTACCATCCAACAACGTTCAATATGTCCTTCAAGATCACCTGGGTTTTCTCTGGTTCGGAACAGATGGCGGTCTGGTGCGCTACGATGGTTACGACATGCAGATATACAAACATTATGATATTGACGATTCACGTATCAGCGGCG
>CAYSNA010000132.1:0-12703 GCA_964432185.1 uncultured Cytophagia bacterium | reverse complement strand
TGGAGCTTGAATGAAAATTTTGCGGGAGTACATTTGAAATCTGAGATCTCATTTCTTCAATTGCAGATCAATAAATATCGGATTGCAGATTGAAGAAATTAATCTCAGATTTTTGGGGAGAAAACCAGCTACTCAATATCATATCTCGCCGTAGCAATCGTCACGACGTTTGAATAAGGTTCCCGATCAAGATTCAATTTCTTCAATAGTGCTGGAGGGGCCAGCCGATAATTTAACGTCGCGATGACGGACGTGACAGTGCTGCCAGGAATGGTATAGGTCAACTCGCGGCTCTCATCCGGTTTGAGCCGCTGGTCAAATTTGATGCTGGTCGCCAGCCACGGCGGCACGGGCGCATCACCGTCATCATTCTGCAGCAGACGCATAAACACCGCCTTGGCATCTTCTGCCAGCGGATTCACCTTGTAGTTTTCCCATACGATATTGTTCTCGGCATCCAGCGCTTTCAGCGACAGATACACCGAACGCATTGGCGAGCCGGTTGGCAAAGCATGGCCGACGGTTCGGTTCGTCACGTTCACAGAAATATCAAGCTGTGTGGTGTCGCCCTCGACCGTCAGCTCGATGGAGGCGCAATTTTTTAACAATTCGGGATTATAGCCCCCATAAAATTTGTGCGAGTGCACCTGACGGATTTTTCCAAGTTCTGCCGCCTTGCCCTCAATGGCCGGCATGTGGCAATCCTGGCACGTAACATCCTTTTTATAAAATGAACTCTGGAGATATTCTTTTTGTGTCGAGCAAAACGCAAAACCATGCGCGCTTTCCAGATTGGCATGGCAGGTTAAACATTGGCGGGAAGAGACGAGGTGTTCGGAAAATTGACTTTCATGCACAGACGAGATGGCATCGCCATAAGGCCCGTATTTGACGCCGTTTTGATTGACGGTCAGCCAGTTTCGATCCGGCTGTGTGACGTGACAGATATCGCACGTCACGCCTTCATCCGCCAGCCGTTCGGCCACCTCGGGCGTCGAGGCGAGCGATTTGACCGGCACATGGCATTTATCGCATTGATCTTGTGCCTGGCCGTTGGTGGAGTCGTTCGCCCATTTGAGCATGGCCGCATAAAACGGATTGGACGCGGCCGTGGAGTTGGCGTGCCGCGATGTTTTCCAATCTGCTGCCGTTTGAACATGGCATTCTGCGCAATTGACATAGGACTCGAGTTCCTGAGCGAAACCAAAATTAACCATAAAAAAAATCGTCAGCAAAAAGAACATCGAAACCGTAGTGCGCATAATAAACCTCTATGTTGTTTTTTTCTTACGAAACAGATCAGCAACGGTATCCGCAATGAGCGCGCCGATGACGCCGCCCCAGATGCTGCTGATATATGGATTACTGGTTAACGGGCACGCGCCGCTTTTACACCCGATAAAATAGTAATAGGCAAAACCGCCGGCCGCGCCAAGAACAAAACCGATAATATATTTGGTAAACTTCATACAAAACCTTCCTGTTGTTAGAGTTCATAAACAGGAAAGGCAAGCTGGATCACTTGCCTTTCGAAAGTAAACATCTCGTTTTATAAAATCAAGATTAAAGCAACGAACACACGGTTCGATTTTTAAAAGCCTCAGCCAAAGCCGCTGCTGCATCCGCCGCCACTATAGGACGAGCCACACGAGCTACCGCTGCTTCCACCGCTGGTGGCACAGGCCGAAAGCATTTTTTCCGGTTTTCGGGCGCCGCAGGTCGGGCAGGTTAAATCCGAACCGTCCGCGCCAATTCGTTGTAATACATCAAACCGATGTCCGCATGAAGAACATTTGTATTCGTAGATCGGCATTGTCGTTTACGTCTCCTGTGTTTCTTCTGTATGTTGAGTCTTTTTATTCTTGTCGGATTCCTCTCCACCCGGGAGATCGCAGGCACCCGACATTCAGGTGGGGACTCCCAGTTTGGGAAGAACAAACCTGGCTATGATAAACCAGGCCGCCAACACAGCCAATAGTTCAAGTGTTTCCATCAAAACCGCTTTCTGTTATATTCCTTCAATAAGATGAAGGTTTCGAGAAAAGGATTCAGAGATTTTTTCTAGAGCACCACGTGGAGGGGAAAATTAAAAATAAAGCGGGACGCCCTGCTGTCCCGCTTTGTTTTTTTACGCCTTGTCGAGCATCTCCCTAAACGGCTTGACCAGATCAATCGGCAATGGAAAAACAATGGTGGAATTGTTTTCGGCTGCAATTTCGCCCAGCGTTTGCAGATAGCGAAGTTGCAGCGCTTGCGGATGTTTCGCCATGATCTCGGCGGCGTTGGCCAGGGTTTGTGATGCCTGAAATTCACCGTCAGCATGGATAACTTTGGCGCGGCGTTCACGTTCGGCTTCGGCCTGCTTGGCCATGGCGCGGCGCATTTCTTCCGGCAGATCAACATGTTTTACTTCAACCATGGACACTTTGATGCCCCATTTGTCGGTCTGTTCGTCAATGATCTGCTGCAATTCGTGATTTATTTTATCTCGAGCTGCCAGCAGTTCATCCAGTTCGGCCTGACCCAAAACACTTCTCAACGTGGTTTGCGCCAACTGCGAGGTGGCAAACAGATACTCTTCAACCTCGATGATAGCCTTGTCCGGATGCAGCACCTGAAAATACAATACTGCATTGACCTTGATCGAAACATTATCTTTGGTGATGACATCCTGCGGCGGCACATCCATAGCGATTGTTCGCAGACTCACTTTGACCATCTTATCGACGATGGGAATGATAAAAATGATGCCCGGTCCCTTGTAGCCAATGGAACGGCCGAGACGAAAAATCACGCCGCGCTCGTACTCTTTGAGAATCTTGATCGCACTGGCAAGTACAAGGACAACAAAAATGACAATGATGTAAATCGGATTAATCATGAGCAGCCTCCAAGTCACTTTATTTTATGTTTTTGATTTATTGTTTATATCGATTTTCCAACCAGTCCAGTTATCTTCTTATTCCAATATGGGAACAAATGTTATCCGTTCACCTTTTTTACTTTGACTTGCAATCCGTTGACGGCGACAATTTGAATGGAGTCGCCTTTTTTGATTTTTTCGTCGCTTATTGCATTCCAGTATTCGGCGCCAATTTTAATTGTGCCGTTCGGAGAAATGGCTGTGGTCGCAATGCCGATTTTATCGATCATGCCCTCGGCGCCGGTCGTGGCGCGCTTCAGCCTGGCTTTGATCGCCATGCCAAGCGCAAAGACGAAAAAGGCGGCGGTACACAGCGTCACCGTCAGGGCGACGCGCCAGTCCACGCGGAATGAAAATCCGGGTGATTCCTCAAACAGCATGATGGATCCGAGGAACATGGCAACGATCCCTCCGATCGTTAAAATTCCAAAGCTTGTCACTTTCACCTCCAGGATAAAAAGTATCACGGCAAAGAGTAAAAGAGCCACACCGGCCGTACGCACAGGCAGGGTTTGCAATGCCATAAAAGCGAGAATTAAAAAGATGCCGCCCACAACACCCGGAATGATGGAACCGGGATTGGAGAGTTCAAAAAATATCCCGTAAATACCGAGCATGAGCAGAATGTAAGCCACGGTTGGATTGGAAATGCGATAGAGAAGGCGATGGCGCCAGTTCATCTCCTGTTCAACAACAACGGCCTCTTTGGTGTTGAGGATTTTCGTTTTGCCGCCGGAGAGTTCAACTTGGCGTCCATTTATCGCGGCCAGCAGACTGTCCTGCGATGGCGCGATCAAATCGATCACATTGAGTTTGAGCGCCTCTTTTTCCGTTACGGAAACGCTTTTTCGCACCGCCTGCTCGGCCCAGTCCGCATTCCGTCCGCGTTTTTCCGCAATACCGCGCGCCCAGGTTGCCGTGTAGTTTTCAACCTTTTCCCCCATCACCTTTGACGTATCCTGTTGGCCGCCAATGCCGACAGGATGCGCCGCGCCAATATTGGTGCCCTCGTTCATGGCCGCCACATGGCAGGCCATGGTGATGAACACACCCGCCGATACGGCGCCGGCACTGCTCGGCGTAATGTACATGATGACCGGAATATCCGCTTCCAGAATGGTTTTGACGATATCCTGCGTTGCCGACAGCAGACCACCCGGCGTATCCATACAAATGAGCAACGCCTCGTACTCCCCTTCTTCGGCACGCTGAATATTGTCAATTATAAATTTCGCCGACATGGGATTAATGTCGCCGTCAATTTCAATTTTCAGAATTTCCGGCGAAGCCATCAGCAGAATTGGAAGGAGGAGAAACAGAAAGCTAAAATATCGAGTCACAGGTCCCTCACTTTTTGTATACAAAATGAAAATAATTTTTTTTAAAGATAAATGCAATATTGTTGACACATTTAACTCAATAAACACGATTGTGTGCGCGATTATTCACTAAACTTTTGCTTGACATTGTTTGCCAATTTTTACACATTACGTCTGAGCCTGTGAGCGGCACATATAAAGAACCAACACCTTTGAGTTGGGAGCCGAGCTCTGAGTGCGTATTACATGCCTCTTAATCCCCCTGGGATCTTGTGGACGTAAAAAGCAAGTCAGGCGGTGCCCACCGTGTCAGATGGGTTCTTTATCCATCAACGCTTACAGGCCTTTTTTATTTTATCGACGCTCTCGCCTCACACACTTTAATCAATCCAGTGCTTTACATTTAGTTGGGACATCTATTCCACAGATAATAAGGATTTTGGCGGATGAAGAAATCGGTATTCGCTTTATCCGCGCACATTCGCTTTCATCTGGTTCTCTCGGACTACTGCCGCAGTTTGAGGTGAAAAATCGAGTCGTTTTGGTTGATGTACCACCCCAACCACAATAAAATTTTAATTTTTATTTTTTTGTTATGGGGTCTATTTTTTAAAAATTTGTGAGTTTTATTTTCTTGTAATGGTCTCTATTTTTAACAATTGCTGGATTTTTTTCAATCATCCTCGCTTCATTTATTCATTGTTTTTTGTTACGTGTGTCGGATTTCTTTCTCATTTCCTTTTTTGCGGGAGATTTCATGTACGCTCAAGTACTAAGTGCTGCGGTGTTGGGTATAGACGCTTATGTGGTCAAGGTCGAAGCTCATCTTGAAAGTCAAACCCCTAAATTTTTTACTGTCGGCATGCCGGAGGGGGCGGTCCGAGAATCAAATCATCGCGTACAAGCGGCAGTGAAAAACTCTGGATTCCGATTTCCAATAAAAAAAATCACCATTAATCTTGCCCCTGCGGATATTAAAAAAGAGGGAACGGCGTTCGATTTGCCGATTGCGATTGGGATATTAGCGGCCAATGGGCAGGTCAATTTAGAAAAACTGAAAGATTATATTATCCTTGGGGAACTAAGTCTGGAGGGCACAATACGTCCTCTTCGAGGGGTGCTTCCAATTGCCGCTGAACTCGTCAAACAAAAGTTTAAAGGGATAATTCTCCCCGCTGAAAACGCCAAAGAAGCAGCAATAGTTCGCGACCTTGACATTTTTCCGATGACATCATTAATAGACACGGTCGCCTTTCTCAATGGCGGAGCATGTGAGCCCTTCCATATTGATATTGATCAAATCTTTACTCAACATCGAAAATACCAACTCGATTTTCAAGATGTTAAAGGACAGGTACATGTTAAACGGGCATTGGAAGTTGCAGCGGCAGGCGGGCACAACATTATTATGATCGGGCCGCCGGGGTCGGGCAAGACCATGCTCGCCAAACGTATACCAAGCATTTTACCGGACATGTCGCTGCAAGAAGCACTGGAGACCACCAAAATTCATTCGGTCTCCGGACTTTTGCCTTTAGGCAAAGGACTCATCGCCACCCGACCATTTCGTTCACCGCATCATACCATAAGCGACGCCGGATTGATTGGTGGCGGGACAATCCCCAAACCCGGTGAAGTCAGTTTGTCCCATCATGGCGTATTATTTTTGGATGAACTGCCCGAGTTCAAAAAAAATGTTTTGGAAGTCCTGCGCCAGCCGCTTGAAGACGGAGTGGTGACGATTTCTCGCGCGCTGCTCTCCCTAACGTATCCCGCAGAGTTTATTCTTGTCAGCGCCATGAATCCGTGTCCGTGTGGGAACTATACCGATCCGGATAAAGAGTGCGTGTGCTCGTCACAACAAGTACGACGTTATCTCTCAAGAATTTCGGGACCGTTGCTTGATCGAATTGACATCCACATTGATGTGCCGGCGGTGAAGGTTCGCGATCTGAGCAGCTCTGCGACGGGAGAACCGTCGGTCAAAATTCGGGAGCGCGTGGAATCAGCTCGACAAATCCAATTGCGCCGTTTCAAAGAATTTGACAAACTCTATTGCAACGCTCGTATGGACTCGAAAGAAATTCGACGCTTTTGTAAACTTGATGATAAAGGGCATGATTTGCTCAAAATGGCGATCACAAAATTGGGATTATCTGCACGAGCGTATAACCGAATATTAAAGGTGTCCAGAACGATCGCTGATCTTGAATGCTCCGAGGAGATAAAGCCGGAATTTGTCAGTGAGGCGATACAGTATCGGAGTTTGGATCGTTTGGATGTGTTTTGATAATCAGATCCCTTTCAAAGAATATTCGGAGAAGCCGGCTCGCCCCTTCTATTGGACTTTTAAAATGACCGGTTTATGAGTCAACGAATTGTGGCTATGCAAGTAAACTTGCATTTATAAATTCTCCTCCCAAAATTCCAGCATTTTATGGGTCAAATGAATTTTTGCCGGACGATCAGCGATGCCATGTTTGCGCATGGGGTAGAACATCATGTCAAATGAGATGTTCGCTTGCACCAGTTCTTCGATAAAGCTCCACGCATTTTGCGGGTGCACATTGTCGTCGTAGGTGCCGTGCACAAGCAGCAAGCGGCCGTGCAGATTTTTTGCGTGCCGCAGGATGGATGTATTTTCGTAACCATCCGGATTGTCCTGCGGTCTTTTCATGGCGAATTCGGCCCAGCGCGTGTCGTAAAAATGCCAATCGGTAACCGCGGCGATAGCGATGCCTGCTTTGATTTCTTTCGTGCGCGTCATGGTGTGCAGGGTGAAACTGCCGCCACCACTGCGCCCCCACATGCCGAACCGCTCGCCATCCACCCACGGCTGCGCCTTTAGCCAGGTCAAGCCATCGACAATATCCGCAAGCTCGACTTCGCTGATGAATTTTCTCAGCAGCAGGTTCTCGTATTTTTTGCTAATCCCCGCCGCCGCTCTGTGGTCAAACCGGACGACGAGATAACCGCGATCGCTCAAAATTTGATCATAGTAACGCGCGGGACTCCAGGCATTCGCTACCGTAGGCGCCGATGGACCGCCGTAAATATTCATGATCACCGGATACTTTTTTGATGGATCAAAATCCTTGGGTTTGAGGATTTCCGCCGGCATGAGAAAACCATCTTGCGTAGGAATGTCAAACAGCTCGGGATAGTGAAAATCCATCGCTTTGGCCAATTCAATGTTCGGCTTGGAGATGTCTCTGATTTTTGCGCCGTCGTTTTTGTACAACGCCAGGCTCGGCGGTGTGTTGATGTTTGAAAATTCCGCGATAAAATATTTTCCATTCGGGCTGAAATTAACGCTGTAGGTGCCGTCGCCAGTGGTCAGCCGCTCTTTGCCCGATCCATCGCTGTGGATGCGATAGAGATGGCGTTCGACCGACGATTTTTCAAGCGAGCTGTAGTATATCCAGTCATTCTTCGAATCTATGGCCGCAATAGTCTTGCGCGGTTCGCCGCCGGCCGATTTCACCGCCCATTCCCCTCTGGTGATCTGGTTGACGAGTTTGCCGTCCATGGTGAATTTATACAAATGCGCAAAGTCATCGCGCTCGGATTGCCAGATAAAGTGTTTGCCATCATCGAGAAAAGTCAGATCGTCGTGCACGTTCACCCAGGCATCGTCGGTTTCCTTGAGAATAAACGTGGAGTGTCCGGTCTCGCGATCGACAAAAAACAGATTAAGTTCATCTTGCGCCCGGTTCAATGTCTGAACACTGACGCGCTCGTTCGTCGGCAGCCACTTTACGCGGACGAGGTATTCGTACTCGACTTCAGCCAGATTGGCCCACACTGTTTGTGTTGATGCAACGTCGGCAATGCCCAGGCGCACAACGGGATTTGCCATGCCGGCCTTGGGGTAACGCTGCTTGATGACGTTCGGCACCGCCGGTTTGAAATCAACAAAATGGGAAATGGCGACAGGTGAGTCGTCGGTCTGGAAATAGGCGATGCTTTTTGAATCATCTGACCACCAATAGGCGACGTCCTCTCGCCCAAAAATTTCCTCCCAATAAACCCACGACAGTGTGCCGTTCAGCATCGTTTCCGAGCCGTCATCTGTGAGCCGGGTTTCTTTATTGCTGTTGATGTCAAACACGAACAAATCGTTGTCGCGCACAAAGGAAATTTTGCTGCCATCCGGAGAAAAACGGACGCATTTTTCTTCAGCCGCTGTTTGTGTAATGCGCGCGAAAGCGCTTTCGTTTAAATCGAGCACAAAAATATCGTCCTCAAAAACATAGAGTGCGCGTTTGCCTTGCGCGTCGAAGACCAGCGGCCACGTCACAAAATTGATTTGGCTGCTTTTAAGCAGCGCATTCAGGCTGGCGACCGCTTTTTTTGTGTCAAGGGCAATGGATGTTTCTCCGGTTACGGGATTATAAATTTCCAAAGTACGCTGCTCCTCTGGTGTTCGGGGGTCATAAAGCAGCACCGTATTGTTCTCAAGCCAAACGTACTGGTGGATGGCGGTGAGTTTCGCGCTCGCGTCGCTGTAAATCCACTCAACAGTGATGTCCTGTTCTTGCGCGGTTAAAAAAGCGGAGCCGAACAGTATGAAGAATATTGATATTTTAAATCCGAACCGCATAACATTGTCCTTTAGTATGTCGCGAAGAATCGCTTTTATCTTTTTGAAACGAACGAGATTTTTAATTATTCACAACCGCTTCGGCTTCCATCTCGACGAGATAGCCTTCGCCGATAATGCCGGCTTGAACCAACGTGTTTACGGGCAAAATGCCGGCGAATCGTTCACCGTGGACGCGTGCACAGATATCCCAGTCGTTTATATTTTTGATGTAAAGTCGGGTGCGAATGACATCTTCAAGTCGTGCGCCAAGCGATTGCAGCGCGCCTTCGATCTTGTCAATGATGAAATGGAGCTGCGCCGCGGCGTCGTCACCGCCGATACGTTTGTCGCCATGCGTTGCGGTGGTACCGGAAACGAGAACGCGGTTGCCGGATCGAATGGCGCGGCAATACCCGGCGGTATCCTCCCACACCGTACCGCTAAAAACGCGCATGTTTCCAGCGGCATCCGTGCGACTTGTATATGGTTTGGGCATGCTGTCGAGGTGGTGACTCAAATCGCCGGAGGCCGTGAGAAACGGTGGTTTGCGGTATTCGTCGCCGCAGTCACCGGGGATCGGCGTGAACGACAACAGTTCGTTATTAATAGTCTCACGATCGTTAGCATCGAGGGCAAATTCAAACAGCCGCAGATTGTCCTGAATATGCTCACTCTGGCCGAGCCGCGCGCCAATGATGATGCCACCGACCGCGGGATTATCCAGAATGGCGCGGCAGGCCACGTTGGCGATCGAAACATTGTGCTTCCTTGCGATATGATCAAGTGTGCTCAGTAGGGATTGATAGACATCCCAGCCGCCGGCCACATCGATAAAGCGTTTGTATTTGTTCTGCGACCACGTCATCAAGTCATCCTGGCTCGGTTCCAAGGCGCCAAGCCATTTTTCCGAGAGAAATCCTCCGGCCACGGTGCCAAAGGCCACTATTTTGATATTATGTTCGAGACAGAAATCGGTCATGCCATAGTGAGCACGCTGATCGAGCAGCGAAAAACACACCTGGTTTGAAACGATGTCGATACCGCTTTTCACGACAAGCCGGAGATGCGCCGTATCCACATTGGTGAGACCGAGAAAACGAATCAGCCCCGCCTCTTTCAATTCCTGCAGCCAAAACAGGCAATCGAGCCACACCGGATCGGCGTAATTCCACGCATGAAATTGCAGCACATTAATGTGGTCTTTCTGCAAACGATCGAGCGAGCGCTCCACGGCGTCACGAACTTCTTTTTTCGTCACTGGTCCCGGTGTCGGCACCCACTTGGTGAAAAGCTGAACATTCGTTTTACATCTTTTCGCAAACTCGCCCGCGATGATTTCCGCCGATCCGTAATGGTCTGCCATGTCGAATGTCGTCAGGCCCGCATCAACATAATCCTGCATGGCCTGTATTGCCGCGGCTTGATCAAAATCGCGGTTGTCACGCTCCATGTCGGCAATCTGCCAGAGTCCGGTCAGCACGCGGGAAATGGAAAAGCCAGGCGCAAGTTCGGTTCGCTCAATGTGTTTTGTCATGAAAAATTACTCCTGCGGTAGTGTTGTAAAAATCCGTTCCACATCCGTGCCGGATTTTTTCAGTTTACGAAATTCTGTCCAGTAGATGAGCGACGCCACCGCCATCACCAGCAGCCAGACGGGTGTTGAATGAAAATACCAGGCGGAACTTGGCGCCGTCATATCCTTCCACAAATGGATCACAAGAAAACCACCGAGCAAAATGACGCCAAGCCAGGCCAACGGCACCTGCACTTTTCGCGACGTTGCGACGGTGATCTGCTGTGCAATTTTCGGATTTTTACGCGCCAATGTAATAACCGACAGGCACATCAGCAAAAAGTTGATCAACATGGAGGTTACGAGAATATCTATGCCCAGAAAAAAGTCGCCGGCGAGGTGGCTGCCTAAAATACCGACCGAGGCCATACATCCACTGAGAAAAATGGCCACGTGCGGCGTGTGCCAGGTTTTATGAACGTGCGCCACCTGCTTTGGAAAAATGCCGTCCTGTGCCCACGCAAACATCAGGCGCGAGACGGCGAGCAACATGGCCGGCAGGTCATTGATCAACGCAACGGCGGCGCCTGCGACAATGGCGACAGTCCAGCCGGGCGATAATAAATTTCCAAGCAGCCCCGGCGCGGTCAGATCACGTGTCATGGCCTCATTGGCGATATACTGCCACGGCACCGCATGGTAAACCGCCGCGGTAAAGAGAAAATAAAACGTGCCAACGCTTATCACGGCAATGGCAATCGCCGCCGGCAAGGTTTTGCCCGGATTTCGCGCTTCACTCCCCGCCTGAGCGATCGAGTCAAATCCAATAAAGCTGGCGAAGAGAATCGCGGCGGCAGCGAGATATTTTGATAATTGAAAAGCTGGCGTCGGGATGTCAGCTACACGTTGTCCATTGCGAGCCAACAGTGCCGACGCAAAATCCTGATGATTAAAAGAAAAACCGGCAATAATCACGATGGCGCCGAGTGCGAACATCAAAAACATAAGCGGCACGAGCGTGCGCTCATACAGCTTGATACCGCGCAAATTAATCAGCACAAAAAACCACAGAAAAAACAGCGCGAGCAAGAGACGCACACCACCGGTGTCGAGAACCGCGGCAAGATTTTGCCAGCCAACTGCAGCGGCGATGTCGCGAAAAAACGGGATGAGCACGTAGGAAACAACGCCAATAGCGATGGACAGGCCGAACCATTGCGAGAAACTGGCGACAAAGCCCAGATACGGATTGAGCGCGCGGCTCGCATAAATATAGCTTCCACCCGCGCGCGGCATGGCCGACGCGAGAATGGCGTAGGCGATGGCGGCGAGCAGGGCCGGAAGCGCGGCAAAAAGATAGGCCTCGAGCACAAAAGGCCCGATGCCGGGAACGTTGCGCTGAATCATAAAAGGAATGACGTTGATGCCGGCGCCAAGCATACTGCAGATGCCGGTTGCCGCTAAACCCAAAATCCCCATTTGGCGCACAAGCCCGTTTGGTTTGTCCAAATTTTTTCCAGTTCGATTTATATGACTCATACTACTCCTTATTCGAAAAACTGCCGGATTTCATCATCCAATCCGAGATACTCCCAGCGTAAAAGCGCAATGGGCACGTTGCCGTTTTCGATCAGATAATCGTGAAATTCGCGCAGATTAAAGTCATCCCCAAGTTTGATTTTGGCATCGCTGAGGAATTTAAGAATCTGCAGTTTGCCGATTTGATAGCTTATGGCCTGCCCGGGATTATAGGCAAAAAATCCGGCTTCTGAAAGAGCGGTTTCTTTATCCATGGGCACAGTCTCGGCGAGGTAATGTGCGGCTTCTTCGATACTGAATGTACCCATGGCCAATTGTATATCAATTTCGACGCGCAGGGCGCGCAGCCGCATAAAATTGTAAATGATCTCCCGCGTTTTCGGTTTGTTGTCCAACAGGCCAAATTGCAGCAGCAGTTCTTCCACATAAAGTCCAATACCCTCG
Source organism: uncultured Cytophagia bacterium (assembly GCA_964432185.1). GTDB lineage: Bacteria > Zhuqueibacterota > Zhuqueibacteria > Residuimicrobiales > Krinioviventaceae > Kriniovivens. Next base: position 380 of record CAYSNA010000132.1, on the reverse strand, counting down.
ATCGGGCCGGAGTCGATAAAGCGGCGACGCAACGGATTTTCGTTTTTCCAGGACACCGCCAACTGGAAATAGTGCCCGGGTACGCCCTCGTGTACAATGATTGGCCGCGGGTCCTGCGCCATGGTGCGGTAAAAGTAGGGAAGATCGGCGCTCGGTTCGGGAATGTAACGAGTCGCATTCTGCTCCAAACGGTGCTCGGATGTAAAATCCGTGGCCACGCCCATGTGACTAAGCGCTTTTACATGTGCCGGTGTTGGAGCATTGAGGTAGTGCTGCACCCAATTGGGCACGGACATGATATTTTTTTCTTCGAGAAAAGTCCGAATTGACAGCTCGTCTTCCGTGGCTTTTTGAATCTGATTTTCAATTGACGAGAAAAA
>CAYSNA010000131.1:0-12799 GCA_964432185.1 uncultured Cytophagia bacterium | reverse complement strand
TGGTGAGCAACACGGTACATGCCATTGTTATTGATGCGAACGGCAACAAGTGGTTTGGCACGGACCAGGGGTTGTCCGCTTTTGACGGCGCCACGTGGCAGACCTATGTGAAGCAGGATGTCAAACAAACACTTGCCGATAATTTTATCAACGACATGGCATTTGAGCAGGCTACCACCGGACCCGAGTTGTGGATTGCCACGGCTAACGGCGCTACGGTTATGGCCATTCCTCAGATTGATGCGGTGACGATTGCGACGCCGTATCGATCTGACAATACAGGCATTATTGACAATAACGTAACGGCCGTCGCGGTTGATGAGTCGCGTCACGAGCGTTGGTTCGGCACAACCAAAGGTGTGTCGCAGTTTGACGGCTCGGATTGGCGCTCTTTTGATTTATCGACAAATCCGATTTTGGCCTGGACGGATGTGACTTGCATCGGCATTGATCCGGATAGCGGCTGGAAATATATCGGCACACAAAATGGTCCGAATGATATGAACGGTGTTGCGCGTTTGCGCACGAACCTCAACGATGTTGATGCCATTACGGCGCCGTCACCCTACAACCGCGAATGGAGCGGTTTGTGGTCCGGCAACGTGTTGACTGTGTACATGGATCCCGACGGCTCGCAGTGGTTCGGCACTGACGCCGGTTTCGGCTATCACGATACCACCGAGACCAAGGCCGGCTGGGAATTTTTTACCATGTATGAAGGCTTGATTGACAGCGTCGTTCAGGCCATTGTGCGGACAGATGATTTTGTCATGTGGATCGGCACCAGCCGAGGGCTGGCAAAATTCAAGTACAAACAGGGAGAATGGGGCATCGAAAAAGATGTCATTATCAATTATACCACCGCCGACGGTCTGCCGAGCAACAATATTCTTGATTTGGCGGTCGATTTTGACGGTACCCTGTGGATTGCCACCGATAACGGCATTTCGCATTTTACCGGCAATACCGGCGTTCAGCACGATATATCACAACAGATGCCGAAAAAATTGGGCCTGGTGAAAAATTATCCCAATCCCTTCAATCCGGCGACGACCATCAGCTATATTCTGGACGAACGCTCGCATGTCGAGCTCGATGTCGTCAATATGCGAGGCGAGCGGATTTACAGTCTGGTCAATACAACACAATCCGCCGGCTCTTATGATGTGATGTGGAACGGTCAATTCTCGGATGGCCGCCCGGCGCCAACCGGGATCTATATCGCCAATCTGAGAATCGATTCCGGCGACAAGCGGATTCATGATTCCCTTAAAATGCTCATGGTGAAATAAAAAAAAGCCTCTCAATTTTTGAGAGGCTTTTTTATTTCACCTCGAAATGAAATACGGATGGTTGTTGAACCGGAAAAACTGGCAAAAGTAGAGGGATTCAGAAGAATTTTTTCACCGAAAGAAACAACTTATTCCTCATCAAACATAGAAATGACATTGCCGTTTTCATTTTTAGTTTCAGATTCCTCGGCCACGCGAGTTTGTTTTTCGTGGAAATGCTCGGCCTCCGGCGCTTCTACCTTTTTGATCTGCATGGGAACGGCATTCATGGTAAAGTTCTGGCCTCGCATCTGTTCATCATCCAGAATCCAGGTCATCGTCTTTAATGGAATGGATAAAATCAAAAAGGTCATTTGCCACCAATTTTTCTTGTGGTCCGGAACGACCTTTTCGACACGCGCAAAAAAAGCGGGTTCATTATCGATATAGACGAGGATGACCTCGCCGGTGTGAAACATTTTGCCATATGGAATCATTGAAATCCTTTTTTTGTTTTTGAATTCTACGGAATCTGGTTAAAAAAATCAAGATGTTTCAGCCGAGGAAAAATATCTTGCTTCTGTCAGACAATTTCTTTACAATTTGTCACATAAAGATGGGGAAAATATGACCCTTCCGGTCGGTCCGGAGGGATTTTTTTTGTACCTGCAGAAGGATGATGGCATGGATTTAAAAATCAAAGCGACGATTATTGACGACAGCGGGCTGGAGCGCACGCTCACTCGCCTGGCGCATGAAATTATTGAACGCAATGCCGGCGCATCAAATCTGGCGATAATCGGCATCCGCACGCGCGGCGCGACGCTGGCCGAGCGCATTGTCAGAAAGATCGAAAAAATCGAACAGAAAAAAGTGCCTTTTGGCGTGCTCGACATTACCTTGTACCGCGACGATTTTCGCATGCGCCTCAAGCAGCCCAGCGTTCGAGCGACGGAAATTCGCTTTTCGATTGACGAGATGGACGTCATACTTGTGGATGATGTGCTGTACACGGGGCGAACATCGCGCGCCGCGTTGGACGCGCTCATGGACATTGGCCGCCCGGCAAGCGTGCAACTGGCCGTGCTCGTCGATCGCGGCCATCGGGAGCTGCCCATTCAACCGGATTATGTCGGCAAGGCGATTCCCACGTCCATTGGCGAGGAAGTTCGCGTTCAATTGCAGGAAGATGATGAAACAGATTGTGTATTGTTAGTTCAAGCTCCGGAGGAGAAATAAATGGCATTATCGAGCTCGCATTTGCTCGGTTTGGAAGGCGTGCCGGCCAGGGATATCACCACCATTCTGGATACGGCCGAAAATCTCAAAACAATTCTGGATCGTTCGATCCCCAAGGTGCCGACGCTGCGCGGCATCACCGTTGTAAATCTTTTTTTTGAACCCTCCACGCGAACCCGCATCTCGTTTGAACTCGCTGAAAAACGACTCTCCGCCGATACGGTCAATTTTTCATCCTCAACCAGCTCGGTGAAAAAGGGCGAAACGCTCAAAGACACGGTGCGCAATATTGAGGCGATGAAAATCAACATGATCGTGGTGCGCCACTCGGCAGCCGGTGTGCCGTACTTTTTGACCCAGTGCACGGACGCCACCGTGATCAACGCCGGCGATGGGCGGCACGAGCACCCCACCCAGGCGTTGCTGGATATGATGACGTTGCGCGAAAAGTGGGGCACGCTGGAAGGGAAAAAAATCGCTCTTGTCGGCGATGTCAAACACAGCCGCGTTGCCGGTTCCAATATTCGCGGCCTCCTGACCATGGGCGCCGAGGTTGTGGTGTGCGGCCCCAAAACGCTCATTCCGCCCGGTATTGAAGAACTTGGCGCGCGGATCAGTTATGACGTCCAGGAAACCATCGAATGGGCCGATGCGCTGAACGTGCTGCGCATTCAGCTTGAGCGGCAGGAAAAAGGCCTGTTCCCGACGATCCGCGAGTATCACGCCGAGTTCGGCATCACCAGGGAGCGCCTTGAGATGGCCAAAAAAGAGGTTGTCATCATGCACCCCGGGCCCATCAATCGCGGCGTGGAACTTGACAGCGATGTCGCCGATTCGGATGCGTCGATTATTCTCGATCAGGTGACCAACGGCGTGGCTGTGCGCATGGCTGTGCTTGTGCTGCTGAGCGGCATGGAACCATCAGAATAAAAGATGTGAACACGGATGGGATGGATTATTACGGATAACAATTTTAAATTTTTTATCCGCGGCCATCCATTTCATCGGTTGAATCCGTGTCCCAATTTTATTAGTTTGAAAGAATTTGATCATAAGGATAAATCATGCTTACACAAAAAGCGGATAAAATATGTCTAGCCGGCGGGCAGATTCTTGATCTCTCTACCGGAAAACGAGAGACCGTTGATATTGTCATTGTGAACGGCAAAATTGACAAAATTGGCAAGATTGAACAGGCCGGTTTTGACGGGACCGTTTATGATATTTCAGGGAACATTATCGTTCCCGGGTTGATGGATATGCACGTGCATTTTCGCGAGCCCGGGCGAGAGGATAAAGAGACCATTGCCAGCGGATGCGCCGCCGCTATGGCCGGCGGTTTTACTGAAGTGGCGTGTATGCCGAATACGACACCGGCGATTGATACGCAGGAAGTTGTGCGTTTTATCAAGAAAAAAGCCGAGGCGGAGCTGGTGGATGTGCATCCCATCGGCGCCATTACCAAAGGGCGTTTGGGCAAGGAAATTACCGAAATGGCCGAGCTTGTGCGCGCCGGCGCCGTGGCGTTTTCGGACGACGGCAGTTCGGTGGTCGATACCTCAATTATGCGAAATGCGCTCGAATACGCCGGCATGGTGAATGCGCCGGTCATCGACCACTGCGAAGATCCCTATCTCTTTCACGGCGGCCATATGAATGAAAGCGCCATGTCAACACGATTGGGCATCCCGGGCATCCCCAATGCGGCCGAGTCCATTCAGATTGCCCGTGATATCCAATTGGCGCGGCTGACCGGCGGTCATGTGCATATCGCGCACATGTCGGTGAAGGAGGGCGTTGATCTGGTTCGCTGCGGCAAAGAGGACGGCGTGGCTGTGACTTGCGAGGTCGCGCCGCATCACCTGTTATTCACCGATAAAGATTTGGAAAAGTTTGATACGCACTTGAAGATGAATCCGCCCGTCAGAACGGCGGAGGATGTGGCGGCACTGGAGCAGGGCATTAAAGATGGAATTGTCGATGTGTTTGCCTCCGATCATGCGCCGCACACGGTGGAAGAAAAAGATGTCGAATTTGACGCCGCTCCGTTTGGCATTCTCGGCATCGAGACCATGCTGGGTGTGATCCTCAAACAGCTGGTCAATCGCGGTGTGCTGCCGCTGGAAGCGGCGCTGGCGAACATGATCATCCGCCCGCGTGAAATTTTGCATCTGCCCGTTCCCCTCATTAAAGAAGGCGAAATGGCGAATCTCTCCATTTTTAATCCCGATGTTACCTATGTTTACGATGTCAATCGATCAAAATCAAAATCCCGCAATGCGCCGTATAGCGGCATGGAATTGCCGGGTAAAATTTGGGGCGTGCTCAACAAGGGATTGATTTGGGTAGCGGATTAAAAACTGCAACAAGCTGACGAGACTGTCGAAAACCGCAAAAAAAGTCGCTCCCGTCCTGCAGATAGTGCGGGACGGGAGTCCATTCTTTAACCCGTTAGGGAGTCACGTTGTCGCTGATAGGACGTGATTGGTTTTTTTCGACAGGATCAACATCCTGCCGGCGATTGAACCTTCCTACCACTCAAACAGCAGACGCATTTTTTTCTTCTCAACCAGCTCGTGATAAGCGGAAACCGCATCCTGCACAGGATGGATGTCTGCGGGAATACGTGACGGCGTTAAACGCCCATCCGCCATCATGGCGACGATCTCTTCCATCTCCGCTCTGGTGCAATACCGGGAGGGTAAAATATCCGGTTCGTTGGCAAACAGGGTGGGATGATAGCTGAACGAAATCGGTTCCGAATAACTGCCGAGCAACACGACGCGACCGTTTGGCGGATAGGGCGGCGCCCAGGGCTGCGTGTAAATGAACCGCGCTATGGAATCCGCTGCATTCGCCACGCCGGTCACATCAACGACGACATCCACGCCGCCGTCGGTCAACGCCTTGATGCGTTCCTCAACATTGATCCCCGTCGCGTTCAGGCAGATATCGGCGTGCGGTCTAATGGCATCAAGCCGCGACTGATCGTAATCCACGGCAATCACAAACGCCCCTTGTGCCTTGGCGCATTGTGCCGCGAGGTGCCCGATGAGGCCGAGCCCAACAATAGCGACTTTATCCGTTTCAACAACATGGCCGCGGTGAATACCGTGCAGGGCAATAGCGCCAACGATTGTATGAACGGCATCTCTCGCGCTCACATTGTCGGGGATGGGGACGGCATTCGCCTCCCGAATCAAACAATATTCGCTGTGCGCGCCCCACAAGCGTGAAAACTCGCCGGTAAAATCACTGCCGCTATGAAAAACAAGAGTGCCCGGTTGCAGCGCCACGTCTTCGCCCACGCCGAGAATCACTCCCACGTTTTCATACCCGGGAATCAGCGGAAACGCGTTCGGATCTTCCTTGCCGCGCCAGACGCGCGTCTCCGTGCCTGTGCTCACGCCGCTCAAAATGGTCTTTGTGATGATTTGCTCCCGCCCGGGTGTCGGTACGTCGATCGTGGTAAAATCGACCTCATTGGCTGCCGGAAAGCATATCACTTTGGATTTCATCGGTGTTCCTTTGATTTTTCAACGTGGTCAAATTTTTGTTTATTCGGTATGGATCAGCATGAATAGCAGCCTAAACTGAACGATTAGCTGTCGACTTTCACTCGTCCGCTTTTGGAAATCAGTGAATTGAACGGTATGATATAGACGATTAAAAGTGTGAAAAACTTTTTGATCCAGCACACTGTTTGTCATGTGCCGGCAGCCGATAGGTGAAGGCTGATCGCTTCTTTCAGGTGAAATATTTTTTCAACTTGTGTGTGCCGCCACGCCATGAGCACTGGCTGCATTTGATCTCGGTCAGCGACATTGTTTTTACGGCATCAAATTCTGCTTTTGTCGGCTCAATCTCGCCGGTCTCACGCTCAATGCGAAAAAAATACTGCTTGCCGTTTTCATCCTCGACGTAGAGGATTTCCGCGCCGCATTGCGGGCACATGAGATAACGCTTGATCATTTTAACTCCTGATGTGTTGGGATGTGGAATCGGCGCAATCCGGTTTTTTCAAGCCGTCAAAAAATGCCGAATTGGCCTTAAAAAAAGATTGGCAAAAGGTATTGGATTTTTTTCAAGCATCCGACAGAATCGGCTCGCTAATTCGTCTTGACAAAAAGCTGTGTGAAATAATATTCTCCGTCTTGATTCAGCGCGACGCCAATGCCCGTTGTGTTATACTCGCCGACGATATTGGCATGGTGTCCGGGACTTTCGAGCCAGCCCTCCACAGCCGCTTCAACGGGATTTTGATAGCCGCGATTCCATGCGACATTTTCAGCAGCAGAACTGATTTGCAAAATTTTGGCAATGGCCTGCGCGCGATTATCAAATCCGTCGTGGCTAAATTCCACCGTACCGGCGGCCATGTTGCGGCTGTGCGTTAACGCAATGTCCGCGATCGAGTTATTATAACGCAAAGCCGGCAGCCCTTTTGATGCGCGATATTGATTGATGAGAGTATGCGTCTGACTCGCCATGTCTTTTTTGGTAACCGTTGGGCTTCCGGGATTGGTCGGATTGCTGTCTTTGCTGCAGTGCGTTAAAATGAATAGTCCGGCAATGAATGGAACAAGCAGTTGTCGTCTCATATTACTCTTTCTCTTTGTTGTCGGTTTGTTCGTCCTGCAATTCATCCAGCATATCCTGCATGTGTTGCACCCAGCCGCGATTTTCACTGCTCAACGTGTTTTCGGTAAAAGTCACAAGTTTGTCAACATTGCTATTTTTTTTCTGATCTTTGGTGGATAACGCCACCCACCAATCCTTGATGCCGATCAGATCATTGGCTGTTTGATTATAACTCATCAAAAGATTTTCGATTTGTCGATACTCCAGAAACGTCGTCACCGCGCCGGCGATGGCGGTGGTCACGGCGATCCAGAGTTCCAGGCCGAACGCCGCCAATAACGTCCCCGCGCCGCCAACAACATAGACAAGTACTTTGAGGCGATTGAGCTGCCGTTCCAGCTCCCTGGTTTTTTTCTGATACCACTTTTGTTGATCATCCAAACGATTGATCACGTATTGCGCCGGCGTCAATTCATCGAGGGCTCGTTCTTCAAGATATTTTTTGCTGGCATGAAAATCATACGATCGCAAACCGGCGAGATTCACCTCGGTTTTCATCACACGGCGAGTAATAATTTTTAAACGCAGCGCCAATTTAACTTCTCGCGAATCCTTTTTGCACGCCGATTCGCTATAGATGCCGGCGCGCGTGCGATATTTGTAAATTTCCTGTTTGATTTCCTCTGCACCGGATCGCAGAAATATCCACTTGTTACCGGATTTTAGCTGGTTGGACACGGACAAAAGCACAGAAACAGTAATCGGCACGATAATGATGGCAAACTTGAAAAGTTGCACCTGCCACTCGGTGAGATGGATGGATGACAAAAGCTGCAGTTGCGTCTGCACGACGGCGAGAAAAGTGCCGAAGACCGCCAAAAAGAGCATCGATTTTTGCAGTTTAAAAAAGGTCTTTTGATGAACGGTGGCATTGTGGTCGTAGAGAAAAAAACGATCCCACGCCTGCTTGAGCACTCTTTTATTGACACCGTGGTGATGCACCAGCTCTTTTAGCGCAATCGGCGATTCCTCAAGACTAAAAAAGTGCAAGTCGCCGGTCTCGACGATTTCGATCTCGATCGGATCGTCCGACTCGGTTTTCCCCTCCTTTAAATCAGCCAGATGGTCGGCAAATCGGCCGCTGTCCTTCAGAATGATGATCGGCCAGCCCTCGCGAACACAGCGTAACATTTCGATCTTGGCATTTTCACCGCCGTTGGCCAAGACCACAACGACCTGGGCTTTAAACGAAAAGGATTTAGCCACCTCTACCATAAGGTCGGTCTCGCCGCCCCATTCGTTGCTTTTAGCCAGCATAAAAAATGAATGATGTGGTTCCAGAGGATAACGACCGGTTTCGTCAGGCACCTGCGAGTCTGATAAAAGAATTTTACCTTCCGGGGCAATACCAAGCAGCGCCAGTTTTTTCTTTCGATTGCGCAGGCTCTGACCCATCATGGCCATGACGCCGGAATCGGTGCCGCCATCGATAATCAAGGCATCCAAATCTTCCGCCGCGTCGGCCACGCCACGAGAATACATGTGCGTCAGTTTGGCTATTTTATCCGTATCCAGATCTTTGGCGCCGCCTAGACTGATGATGATGGTTTCCGGCTGCCTCACACCCAGAGACTTTATCATGTCGTCGACTGAGGCGCCCGATGCTTGTTCGACATACTTTGCCTGGTTGCCGTTAGCAAAAACGATTTTTTTGACATCAAAAGTCTTTTGTCGTGCCACATTTTTCTCCGGAAATAAAATGCCGCTTCAATCGATTTTTTAAAATAATCAAAATCAATTTAGCGAATCGTTTCGCCATATGCAATTCTTGCGGCATATTTTGTTTTCTTGTCAATCAACGTTATTAGCCATACCATCATTTTTGCGCTTGAGCAAAAGATAAATAGCTTGCTTTTTCCTCTAATGCTCGATCGTTCCATCCGCTCATTTTTTAGCTCGCTGCAAGCGCACCCACGTGAGTGGAGCGAGACTGTCGGGTCGCGGCTGGTTTAAAGACGAATACGGGAAAGGAGCCGCAAATTTAAAATCATTTTTTGGACTAAAATAGAGTAGATTTTGCCGGCCGATCAGATCCTGCTCCTGCAGGTCGAAGGGCAGTAAATATTCAAACGCAGAAAACATCATCGCAAAATCTTTACAGTTCAGATCATCGAGATTACCGTTTTTTTCTCGAAGATTAAACAATCGAACACTGTTATCGCTCGCGCCGGAGGCGAGCCAAAGTGTCGAATCATTGTTTATGGATTCGAGAGCGATGCTGTAAATGCCGTTGCTGTGGGCGCTAAAAATTTCAGTTTCGCTAAGCGATTTCAAGTTCCACAGCCGAATCGTTTGATCGAGCGACGCGGAGACGAGAACAGAATCGGAAACAAAGGCGACGCTGGTGACCGGCCCGCGGTGGCCACGCAGCGAGGCAATTTTATCCCAGTTGCCAACAGACCACAGATTAATCGTTCCATCCCATGAGGCCGACGCGAGTTTTGTGTTGCTCGGGCTAAACGCGACGCCCCACACGCCGTTGGTGTGGCCCTGCAACTTGCGTTCGTTTGTCAGATCGATCAAACCATGTTCCACAACGACATCCCATACTCGCACAATTTTATCGCTCGCGCCAACCGCCATATGGTCGCCATTGGGACTAAATGTTATGGATCGTACCTTGTCGCCAAAAGCATCTGTTTGAAATCGCTCTTTGGGATCAATGTCCGGCTCAACGTTCCATAACCGCACTCTGCCATCACTCGATCCCGATGCCAGGACTGAGCCATCCGGATGAAATGCAACGCAGAGGCCATCGCCCGCATGTCCCAGGAGTTGAAGCGGCTTCTCCGGCTCGGTGTATTGCCACAATCGTATTCTGTCATCGGCGGCGCCATAGGCGATATAGGGCTTTGTCGGGTGGAAGGCCAAACTTTGGATGCGGGTAAATTCTTTGCGGGTGATCAAGTCGGAATCGACAATGCCCTGATTTTTCACCTTGACCACGGTGATATTTTTATCCAGGCCACCAAAAACCAGATCGGCCGTATTGGCATCGATGCGTTTAAATGCGACCGCGCGTATAGTATCCTGAGCCGGGAAAAAAGTCTTTCGATTGACCGCCTTGTCGACATCCCACAGTCGAACGCTATGATCAAACGACGCGGATGCCAGTTTTTTGCCATCCGGCGCGAAAGCCAACCCGAAGACATCGCGTGTATGACCGTAGAGCTGCGCCACCTGAACCGCCGTCTCTGTATGCCAAATTCGGATGCTATTATCCCCCGATCCGGTCGCCAATAAATCGCCATCGGGACTGAACGCCGCATCCCACACTTCATCGATATGCCCGCGCATCAATTTTACCGCATTGTCGGAATACCTCAGTTCAAGCCTTTCTCCTCGCCAGCGATAGGCCAAAAGGCCGCTTGTCTTTGATAGTGTGGTTGACCACATCGTATCTATTTTCGCAATGTCCACTCTCCAAATATGGTGCACCGACGGATGCTGAATCTGCACGATTTTACCGCCATCGAACGGCGTAAAGATGATCTTGTCGGTCACATGGACATTGACAAGATTATCCGCATCAACCGTCAGGGGAAAAGGCGGATTTGAGTATTCACCGGTTTCGCTGAGAAGATTATCCAGGTTGTTTAAATTCCATAGCCGCACGGTCTCATCCTTGGACACTGAAGCGACTATATCTTTTTGAGGATGATAGGCAACGCCAAAAATCTGGTCGTCATGTCCTTTCCATCGCAAAAGCATTTTGTTATCCTCGATATCCCAGAGGGCCAATGTTCTGTCACGTGACGAAGAGACTAGGCGTTTTTTGTCGGGACTAAAAGCAAGACTCAGGACGGTGCTCGTATGCCCATCAAGCGCGGCTTTGAATTCCAGGCCGCCCGGTTTGAGACGATATAGTCTGACTTGTTGATTTGGGCCGGAAAATCCCAACGCCAGGATTGAATCCGCCGCCCCAAAGGCAACGTCCCACACTTCATAGTTTTTATTCGCATCAATCCCAAACGTTGTCTCGAAACGCAGGGACGCTGAATGGACATCCCACAATTCTACCACACCATTCTTTTTGGTGACAGCCAGCAGAGAATCATTCCCGCTAAAGTGCATGCCCAGCACAACTCCGGGCGAGCCGATCAGTCTGTACAACTCGTCCCCCGTAACCGTATCCCATAAAATGACAACGCCGTCGTCCGCGCCGGAGGCAATCATCTGAGCATTTTGATTATTAGGATAGGCGACACAGTTAACATCAGCGCCGTGCCCCGGTGTTGACGCTAATAACTGACCGGTGAAAATGTCCCACAAGCTCAGCCGGTAATCCTGGCCAAAGGTGAAAAGAAGAGAATCGCTCAAGAAAAGAAAGTGATCTATAGGACGTTGATCAAGAGACCTGTTTTTATGCCAGCGCCCCGTCGTATCATGGGTAAATGTTTCGAGCCGACCATTGATACTTAACGCCAGAGACAATTCTTTCGGACTTTTGACGATCTTTATAAAGCCGGAATCCGGATGGGCAGTAGCCTTTAGTTTTGACTCCGGTACGATGCGGTAATTGCCGGCGGGTTTATCGAGCAATGCGTTGAAAACGGCGACGCCAAATGAATCGCTGGTAGCTGCGAGCTTGACGTCTACCGGCAATTGAATAAATTCATTCGACAGAATTGCCTGAAATATTCCGGTCGGTCCAAGACGATTTTGATCGTTTTGAGTTGCTTGGATAGGGAGCGCGGCTAACCGACGCATATTTGAAAAAGATAATTGATTATTTCTTGTCTGATTGAGCACAGTTTCTTTGCCGAATTTTTTCAGCGAAAAGGCGAACAGGCTGTCACCTGTCAATGTCATAATTTGATTTTTTACATCATTTATGTTCAGAGCCATGATCGGCGATGAATGTTTTGCCCAGCCGACCAGGCGTGGTTTTTGGGCCGAGTGCCGCGGATCAATTTTATAAATATAAAGTATGCTGTCCATGGACGTCGTGGCCAAAAATTTGTTATTTTGGCTCAACTCGATGTCTGTGATTGAGCGCGAATGGTCCATCCATTGGCATGTTTCAGCGCCGGTGCTGATATCCCACATTTTCATTGAACCGTCTATCTGCGAGGTGAAGAGCATCGTATCGGTCTCGCCATAACGTATTACCATATCGGTAATTTTGGGGGACTGCCGGGGTGAGCGCCACAACAATTGATTCAGGCTGGCGCCATCGGAAATACTGGAGCGGCTGAGCCGATCGATTGATTCACGCAGTTCGTATTCGGTCTGAGATCCCCAGAGCTTTTTCAACCAGTAGGACAGGTTTTGTTTGAGCCCGTTGCGCGAGTGCTGCATCCCGTCTTCGGATCGGCTGCCGATATTTTGCTTCAAAGCCGCCAGCGTGTACAACCAGGCTCTTTGATAACCATCACCGGTGCGTTCCAGCATGGATCTGCCGGCTTTTTCCTCGTACACTTTGGCCTGAGAATAATTGCTCGCGTATCGTTCGGTGTTTTTTCGACTGATCTGCTGTAACAATCCAAATGCGAGCAGCATGATCACAACGGCCGCGATAGCGTATTTGATTCGTCTGTTGCGCCGCTCTCGTTTGGCCTCGCGCTCTTCCAACCGGTCCCGACTAACGCCATAAATGTTGGCGAGTAATGTGAATAAGCGGCCTTTTAACACGCCTTTTTTCAGAT
>CAYSNA010000130.1:0-12837 GCA_964432185.1 uncultured Cytophagia bacterium | reverse complement strand
AATACCATTGACAATGCCATCATCGCCGAGTCGGCGCGCTGGGGTGATGCGCTGCGGGACACGCCCTTTACCCGGGACAATGAATGGATGGACGAGGTCAACTATCTTGTGGATGAATACTTTCCACAACGAAGCGATATTGTTCTCGATCAGTTCACGGATGCCGGATGGTACCCGAATTTTGCGCCACCGGACTTTAATGCTGAAGATCAGATTGTCGACGCCGGTTTTCAGTTAACCATGAGTGCCCCCTCCGGCGCCATTTATTACACAACCGACGGCTCTCCGGTCTATGGTCAAATCAGCGGCGGCGGTATTCAACTGACGACGTTGGCGCCGTGGTCTGCTTCCAAGCGAGTGCTGGTGCCGGCCGGCGACATTGGCAATGCCTGGCGCTCCAGCATCGATTTTGATGACTCGGATTGGGATTTGGTCAGCGGCGCCCCGGGCGGCATTGGTTACGAAAAAAGCAGCGGCTATGAATCGTACATTTCGCACGATGTCGCCAAATACATGCACCAGGACGATACTGCTACGCCGAATACATCCTGCTATGTGCGCATTCCTTTCAATATGACCCAGGACGATCTTACGGATATAATTTCACTGCGCGCCGAACTGCTTTACGATGACGGCTATGTTTTGTATCTGAACGGATTAAAAGTGGCCGAAAGCCTGGCGCCGACGCCCCTGGAATGGAATTCACCGGCCACCGACAACCATGAAGCGAATGATGTTGAAACCGTTGACCTGACCGATCATCTCAACAAACTGAATGTCGGTAAAAATGTGCTGGCGATCCAGGCGCTCAATTATTCTCTGACAAGCTCGGACTTTTTGATCCACGCGCAGCTTCAGGCCGGCTACCAAAATGACGTTACCGGCAGCATCATCTCCCCCACGGCGAAAGAGTACAGCGGCCCAATCACCATTAACAAATCAACGCGCCTCAAAGCGCGGGTGTTGCGCGGCGGCCAATGGAGCGCCATGAATGAGGTCCTTTTGTCCGTGGATGAGGATATGAGCGGTTTGCGCGCGACCGAGCTGCACTACAATCCATTGCCGGAAAGCGACGGCGAGAACAAGATTGATGGCGATTTGTTCGAGTTTTTTGAAATTAAAAATATCAACTCGACGCCGATAAATTTGACCGGCGCGGCATTTACCAAAGGCATAAGTTATGAATTCCCGGCGGGCAGCCTGCTGAATCCCGACGAATTTTATGTAATGTGCTCCAGTGCCGACCATTTCACTAAACGCTACGAGTTTGAGGCGGATGGACAATACAGCGGCAATCTGAGCAACGGCGGCGAACGTGTCGTTTTACTCAGCGCTGTTGGGGACACGCTCCTGAATATTCGCTATAACGACAAACTGCCCTGGCCGCCGGCCGCGGATTCAACCGGTCAATCGCTCGTGGCCTATATTACCCAGCCGCAGGGTGATCCCGGCTCGCCAGATTATTGGAAACTCTCCGCCGCCATCCACGGCTCGCCCGGGGCCGATGATTTGGCTAGCGATGTCGATAGCGATATCGCGAGTATTCCGGCGGCCTATCGGTTGTATCAAAATTATCCGAATCCCTTCAATCCAGGCACGACCATACGATTCGAAATCCCGCGGGCCGGACACGTATCGCTCGTGGTGTATAACGCGCTCGGTCAAAAAGTTGAGGTGCTCAAGGATAATCAGATGGAAGCCGGTTCGCATCAAATCATGTGGGACGGAGCGGCCTACGCCGGCGGCGTCTATTTTGTTCAGATGCGGGCGGAACATTATCATAAAACGGTCAAAATTTTACTCTTGAAATAAACAGTTATCGTGTGTATTTTCACTCCTCAAATCACCTAATTTCGAGGAGTGAAAAATGCCACGATTACTTTTCTTTTGCCTGCTCATTGCTGTTCTGTCCATCGCGTCCTTTGCCTCGCCCGATGAATTTTCCAGCACAACCATCGGCATTGGCGTCATTTGTTCAAATGTCGAAAAATCAATGGATTTTTACGTCAATGTCATCGGCATGGTAAAAACCGGCGAGTTTGATGTTGATGCAAACTTTGCTAAAAAATCCGGTTTGTCAAACGGGCTACCATTTCATGTGAATGTCCTGCGCCTTGGTGAAGGCGACAACGCGACGCAGTGGAAATTGATGAGTTTTGGCGACAAAGCCAGGACGGCGGAAAAAAACTTTATTTACGACAACACCGGCATGCAATACATCACCATCAATGTCACCAATCTCACGCCATTTGTTGAGCGCATTAAAGAACATAATATAAAATTTTGCGGAGACACACCGACGCCACTCGGCGAGTCCTCGCATTTTGTCCTGGTCCAGGATCCGGACGGCACTTTTATCGAACTCATCGGCCCGATGAAATAGGATGCGCTGGGTTCATGCTTCATCAGTATGTCGATCGCATTATATAGTATATAAAACTGTCAAAAACATCTATATATTGTGGGCAAAATCGATACGGTGAAATATTTAGCTTGATTAAATTTCGCAAGTTTTGTAATATGACGAAACTTTTGCGCATGTATTTTAGAAAATCCGGTCTGTTCTGTCGCGCAAATCAAGAACACGATCAAAAGGATGCGACGAATAGCCGGAGAAGAACCAAGTCACGCATTGAGAGGAGGTGGTAGGACAGCACCTAGACAACCGACGTTGTCTTTGCGGCACCAAACAAGTGGTTACAATACAGCGGTATCTGCCCGGCGCAACCTGCATTAAGAATGCCAAATTTTTAATCTTGCATTAGTTCAAAATAATTATAAATTCTATCACGCTAAACATGCCGCAATCAAAACAAAATCAACAATTTTAGGATACAAACAAGAAAGGGCAAGTTAACCGTTACAGGAATGGTATTCATGTGGAACGTGCACTGTTGAGACAAACCATGTCCTTCCCCGTTAGGAACTCTCAATTCCAAACGACAGTCCTTCGTTTATTAAAATCCATTGAGAGCAAAGTGCGTGCGACGATATTGTTTTTTTCTCGACATCACATCACCACAACACATCATGCAACCTACAGTTTGTGATCTGCATGTAAAGAGTTAAGAGAAGGAGTAAAAGGAAAAGATATGAAGAACACAAGATTTCTCTCCAGCTTTTTGATCGTCACAGTTCTTGTTATCGCGTTGAGTTGCAATCTTTTCGCGCAAGCGGGAAAGATTGCCGGTAAAGTGCTCGATCGCGAATCAGGCGAGCCGCTCCCCGGCGCTAACGTGACGATCGTCGGCACCAATTATGGCGCCGCAGCGTCTCTCGAAGGCGATTATTACATTATCAACGTTCCTCCCGGCATTTACGACGTTAGAGCGCAGTTTATGGGCTACAAAGCCACAACCGTGACCAGCGTTGATGTTGATGTTAACCGTACCACAGATGTGAGCTTCCGCCTGGAACTGGCCGTCATCGAAGGTCAGGAAGTTGTTGTGGAAGCGTCCAAAGTGGCGCAGAAAAAAGATCAGACCAGTTCCATCCGTAATGTTGGTTCTGAAATGATTGACATGATGCCGGTGGAATCGGTTGGCGGTGTTGTTGCCCTGCAAGCCGGCGTGGTGAATGGTCACTTCCGCGGTGGACGTTCCAATGAAGTCAGCTACATGGTTGACGGTATGCAGACCACCGATGCGTTCAGCAGCGGCGGCCAATCCGTTAACGTTCAGGCTGACGCGGTTGAAGAAGTTGAGGTTATCAAAGGAACCTTCAATGCTGAATATGGCCGCGCCATGAGCGGTATTGTTAACGCCGTGACCAAAAGCGGCGGCAACCAGATTCACGGCAGCGCTGCAGCATTCCTCGGCAACTATTACACCACCAATGACGATATTTTTGTCGGTCTCGATCCGGCGGAAATAAATCGACGCCAGGACTATAAAGTGCAGTTGAGCGGTCCGGTCATCCGGGACAAAGTATTCTTTTTTGCCGACTATCGTCACGAAAACAATAAAGATCAGTTCAACGGTGTTCGACTTTTTATGCCGGATGATCAGAGCTTTTATAATGACGCCAATCCCGCCACCTGGTATTCAGAACGCAGTGGAGACAGCTCCTATGTGCCGATGGATTGGGCCATCACTCATAACATGACAGGAAAGCTGACCTGGAACGCCACAAACGATATTAAAGTTCAAGGATTGTACGTTCTTAATACTTACGAAGGGCAGGGCTATGACCACGGTTCACGTTATAAACCGGATGGCCGCAGCATCGGACGCAACACGTCTCAGATGTATGCCTTGACCTTAAACCACATGATCACCCAAAGCTTGTTCTACGAAGCCAAATTTAAATATCTGGATCAGTACAACACCAGCTACCTGTTCGAAAATCCGCTCGATCCGCGTTACATTCACGACCGCTACAGCAACAGCACCGGCCCGGGTGTATCCATGGGTGGACAGAGCAAGGGACATTATACTCGCGACACCAAAGAACTCCAGGCTAAAATTGACGCTACCTGGCAGGTTCACAAGAACCACAGCATCAAAGCCGGTGTCGATTATGTTCTGGCTGACTTTGACGTCAAGAGTCAATCAATTCTCAACTGGTACGAGTTGTACGATCAGGCGAATTCCGATCTCTATCGTCCCGTTGTTCTCGGCGATTCGTCGCAATCGGCCGACATCTACCGCAAGAAACCGATCGACCTTTCCGCTTATTTGCAGGACAAAATGGAATTCGACGAAATGGTCATCAACTTTGGTATTCGCTACGATTATTTTGATCCGGCGACCACCTACCCGACCGACCGTCGAAATCCCGTCAACCTGATTCAGGGCGTGCCGCAAACCGAATATGTGTCTGCGGATCCAAAAACTCAGGTCAGTCCGCGACTTGGTCTCTCCTATCAGCTTGGTCAAGCGGCCCTGTTGCGTTTCTCATACGGCCACTTTTTCCAGAGACCACCTTATAACACCTTTTATCAAAACAACTCATTGCTCGTCAGCCCGTCCAATTTTGGCACACAACAGGGCAACCCGCAAGTGCGCGCCCAGAAAACCGTGCAGTATGAAATCGGTTTGTGGCAAGAGCTCATGAAAGACATGGGTGTTGAAGTGGCCCTGTTCTATCGTGACATTTATGATCTCTTGAGTATGGATGTTGTTTACACCTACAATCAGCAAATTTACGGTCTGTATACAAACCTCGACTATGGCAACGCCAAAGGTTTGGAAGTGACCTATGACTGGATGATTGACAATTTCTACATCAACGCCAACTATACGCTGCAATACACCCGAGGCAATGCCGACAATCCGACGACAACCTTTAGTCGTCTGGGCGGCAACCAGGATCCTATCCCGCGTCTCATCCCGATGAGCTGGGATCAACGTCATACCCTGAACGCCACGGTGGGTTATACAACGCCGGTGTGGAACATATCGGCGATTGCTCGATTCGATTCGAACACGCCCTACACCCTGTCGCCGTTGCCGGAATCGACACTCTCCGGCGTGTTGTTGTACCCCAACAATGCGAAAAAACCCAACAGATATTCTGTAGACTTGCACGGTTATTACAACTTGCCGCTCAGCGGAGATATCAAGTTGAAATTCGAGCTCTACATCTACAACCTGTTGGATACGCTGAACGAAAATGGCGTTTATGGCCGCACGGGTCGCGCGTACACCAATATCATTCTGGATTCCGAACGTGCCAATCATCGTAGCGATTTCAATACGGTCGAAGACAATATGCACAACCCGGCCATGTACAGCGCACCGCGCATGATCAAATTTGGCGTCGGCGTGGCATTCTAAGAAACAGCTGATTGAAAACAAGAGATTTATGAATATGGAGGACATCCGAAACATGCTGAACATAACAAAAACGATGCGCGCTGTAGTGCTCCTGGCCTTGTTCGTTTTTTCTGCTCTGTATGCGCAGAAAAAACCCTACGAAGGACCGGTGGACGGAGCCGGCGATGTCGCAGCAGAAAAAATCGGCTGGATGGAAGGTAACGCCGTCCGCTGCCAATTTCGAAATACAACCGAGCTATCCGACTGGGGTACCGGTACCGATCCTTATGCGACAAAATGGCCGAACGACTTTCGCGGCTCAAAAATGAACGACGGTATCGGCCTGATGATCGGCTGCCGGGTTTATATCGAGAACGATAGCGACACATCCACCGTCGATATGAAACCTTATGATGTCGTTTATCTTGATGAACAACGTGCGCTCTATGACCAAATGGTTGAAGACGGCACGCTGCATCGCCTGTATTATCTGCAAGCGAGTTATCGCGAAGAAATGGATATGGACCCGACCGGACAGGTTGAATGGGCCCTCTATCCGTCCCGCGGTAACATCACCGGCGAATATGCCAACTGGAGCCTGCCGGATGCACCACCGGCACAGGCGAGCAAGCCGGAATCCTGGCCAACCTCGGCATGGCCGGCTGACGGTTATAACTCGAAATGGACCGGCTTGTGGAACGGCCGCTTTGGCGCCGATGTGTTCAAGGCTGACGAAGAATGTTTCTTTGTCGCCAATGACGCCCAGGACCAGGAATATTTGACCGAAAATAACAAGGTCATGTATTTCCCCTTGCCGAATAAATATATTGGCGATATCGATCCCAAAATGAGCGTTCAGGTAGGTTTGCCCTGGGGCGGTGTTGGCTTGCGCGTTGAACAGCGCGGTTTCCAATGGAACAATGCCCAGGCTCGCGATGCCATCTTTTGGGAATACACCATTTTTAACATGACCGATTACAACATTCCTGAAGTTGGATTTGGTTACTGGGTTGATAACGCCATCGGTGGTAACGACGGCAACGACGAACTTGCCGCATTCGATACCTTTCTCGATCTCGCCTATTCCTGGGACGTGACCGGTACCGGTGACTATGGTTTGACTGTCGGTACGATGGGTTTTGCTTACCTTGAATCACCGGGTAACTCAACCGATGGCCGTGATAACGATGAAGATGGTATCATCGATGAAAAACGCGATAACGTAGCCGTCAACATTATCGGCCCCGAAGACGGCATCGACAATATTGATAACTTTTTGAGATTCTACAGTCTGAAACAAGAAGACCTTCGCGAGCACTGGGATGCGGATGAAGATCAGGACTGGGATTCCTTCGACGATGCCAACGGCAACGGCGTTTGGGATGAAGGTGAAGATATTAACGACGATGTTGGCCTTGACGGCAAAGGCCCCGGCGAAATCGGTTACCTCGGCCCGGATGCTGACGGCACAGAAGGCAACGGTCGTCCCGACTTGAAGATTGGCGTTGGTTCCGAGCCCGACTTTGGTCTGGTTGACGTGACCGAAACGGACATGCTCGGTTTGACGTCGTTCCGTTTATTCCCGATTCCTGATCACACTCCCCCCTACAGATTCTGGTTCAGAAATGACGAATCCATGTGGGAGCTGGTTGGTGCGGACTCGCTGGTGCCGTTCATTGGTGCGGTATCCAACCTTGCCGAAGTGTTCGCCACCGGTACCTTCCCGCTTTATGGTGGAAATATCGAACGCGTCTCCATGTCCGAACTGCACTCATGGGATGACGGCCGCAATATCAAAGCCGGCGATCCGGTTGTGAATCCACCCATCGCCCTGTTTGAGTTGAAAAAGATCGTTCAGATCATTTACGAAACCGACTATCGTTTTGCCCAGCCGCCGGTTATGCCGACGCTGACCGCCACCCCGGGCGACGGTAAAATTCTGTTGACCTGGAACAATGATTCCGAAATCAAAACACGCGACGCCTTTTTGGGCAACGAAAACGACTTTGAAGGTTATAAACTGTTCAAAGCGACCGATAGAAATATTACCGATGCCATCCAAATTACCGATGGTTATGGTAACCAGAGAGAACGCAAATGGGTTTTCCAATGCGACCTCGTCAACAACAAAAAAGGCTTTACCACATTTGGCCTTGTTGACGGCGCGTCGTTCTACCTTGGCAATGACACAGGTATCTCGCATTCGTTCATCGATGAGAACGTCCAGAACGGCCGTACCTACTATTACGCTCTTGTCGCCTACGACTATGGTATGCCGGACATTGGCGTCCGTCCCTCGGAAAACAACTTTGAAATCAAAGTGAACACGGCTGAGGAAGTGATCTTTACGACGAAAAACGTCGCCATTGTCACACCGCGTCCCTATCCGGCCGGTTATCAGCTCGAAGCTTCAAGCGACATCATTCCGACACAAACGTTGGGAAGCGGCGCCATCTCGACCGAATTGGTGGCCAAGAATGCCGCTGTCGCCGGTGCAACCTACAAGATCAAATTCGGCGTGGATCGAATTCGCGAAATCCGCAATATGACCTGGGGCGTCAACTGGGTCACAAACGCGATCAGCATTTACCGCGAAACGGACGAATCGGACGTGCTCGTCTACAATGAAAATCCGGACAGCCCCGGCACGATGTTAATCGATTCGACCGAAACGCTCGGTTACTGGTTCCTCCGCCCGGACAGCGCGACAACCGATATTTTTGACGGTATCACGCTGACATTGAACGCACCGGTCATCAGCGCCGAGTTTGATTATCTCGGTTCAGGCTGGCAGGTTGGCAGCGGTCCGATCAATATCACGCCGGCGACCAACAGCTCCACGGAAACGGTCTATTACTTCCCGTGGGACTATGATATCATTTGGTCAGCCGAAGGATTCACTTCGCAAATGCCCATTACCAACTCGACGCGTATTTACGACGAAAACTATGTCCGCGTCCGTGATGGTCTGCTTGCGGAGCAAGAGTTCCCGTTCTACATTCAAAATTCGTCAATCATGGACACAACGACAAATATGCCTCACATCATGGAAATGGTGGTGCAGGATATGGATTTGGATGGCTTGTTCGATCTCACCAAAGACCGTATCATTGTCGGCGCCATGGATGATGACGGCAAATGGGCAGGAACAGCGTTCATCCTCGATTTTACCGATGCGCAGGATGCCAGCGAAATACCGGCCCAAGGCAGCGAGGCTGTCTATAAAGTCAAATACCTCCGTCCATTCTTTGACACTGATTCGCTCATGTTCAAGATCAATATTAACGAATCAACTGACACTGCGGATATGAAAACATTGCTCAAGAGTATTATGGTAGTGCCGAATCCGTATGTTGCGACAAACGCTCTGGAACCCTCTTTGGCGAACAAAGACTTTAACCAGAGACGCCGCATCATGTGGACGCACGTTCCGGCAAATTGTACCATAAAGATCTTTACGCCGAGCGGTGTGTTTGTTGATGAAATCGTCGTCACCAATGACGCAGATAATGGTATCGCCTATTGGGACCTCGAGACCAAGGATGATCTTGAAGCCGCAGCAGGCATGTACATTTACCATCTGAAAGCCGATGACACAGGCGACGAAATAATGGGCAAGTTCGCCATTATCAAGTAAGCCTGAAAATCAGTGAATAATCAGCAAAGAATGTTTTGAGAATATAAAGATAAAGAGGTTAGACTATGAGTGGAAACAAAGTGCTCAGTTTGTTGGTCATCGGCTGTCTGCTGCTTCTGTGTCTGGCTCCCGCGAGCCAGGCGCAAAAGAGCCGCGCCGGTACCTCGACCGCAAACTTTTTAGAAATTGGCATGGGAAGCGCCGGCAGCGCCATGGGTGATGCCTATGTGAGCGTCTCCGATGATATCTCATCCATGTATTGGAATCCGGCAGGTTTGGGCTATATGGACAAAAGTGAAGCCCAATTTACCATCCAGCCCTGGATTGCCGATATTAACACAAACTTTGTCGGCGTTGGCCTGGCTTTGCCGCGTATCGGCACGCTCGGCCTGGCAATCACCAATATTGGCTATGGTGAAATGCCCGTCACCAACCTGGATTTCCAGGAGGGTACCGGCGAAATGTTCACCGCCAATGATATGGTCGCGGCCATTTCGTATTCACGTCGCCTGGCGCAGTGGTTTTCTTTTGGCGCCTCGGTCAAATACGTTAATTCGAAAATCTGGCACGTATCCGCAAGCGCGATCGCCGTTGACCTTGGTGTAAAGCTCAACACGCACTTTTTCTCCCCCACCGGTGAAAAAGAAGACGGTATGAATATTGGCATGAGCATCTCCAACTATGGTACGCGAATGAAATATGACGGTCTGGATTTGCTGCAGCCGATCGACATTCTACCCAACGAACAAGGTAACTATCAATTTGCCAACGGTAAATTTGAATCAGTTGATTGGGAACTGCCGCTGATCTTCCGCGTTGGCGTTGCCGTACACCCAATCGTTCTGGGCGGTCACCGTTTGACCATTGCGGCGGATGCGCTGCACCCGAACAACAATACAGAATCGGTTAACGTCGGTGCACAGTACCAGCTTAAAGTTCCGGCATTCGGCAGCCTGTTCCTGCGCGGCGGTTACAAAGCCCTGTTCATGGAAGATTCCGAATACGGCCCGACGTTCGGCGGCGGCATCTTGATGAATCTCATGGGTAATGTCGGCCTGCGCATTGACTATGCTTATAAAAGCATTGGCATGCTCGGCAACTTTCATTCGTATACATGCGGCGTTACTTTTTAAGTTTCTGAACACATTTTTATAAATCAAACAAGACTCTGATGAAAGTTCATCTTTTGTCAGAGTCTTGTCATATTATACCGTTTTGGATTTTAAAACAAGAGGACTCGCGCCGTAAAACGGCAGAGCATAAAAAGAGTTGTATCTCGGTCGACGCCGCGCCCGAAAAGTTTAACGTTATCTACTCGGTGAACCAGATACGGTTAGTCAACAACTTTTTCACTTTAGTCATAAGAAGAATATGTCGATATATATAAAGCTTTCAGCACTGTTATTTATTGCACTTGTTATCACGTCGTGCAGCAAGGCACCCGAGCAACCGGAACAAGTGGTCATCGCCAAAGTCGGCGACCGGACCATCTCTCTGGATGAATTTATCAAACGGTCCGAATATACCATTCGGCCGCCCTACGCCAAAGGCAATCACTATATTCATAAAAAGATTGTTCTGAATTCAATCATTGCCGAAAAGTTGATGGCGCTTGAAGCCGGCGACAACAACGAACTGGCGCAAAATGAACAGTTTCAAAAGTACATTCAAGGCCGAAAAGAACAAGCCATGCGCAAATGGCTTTTCCAGAATGAAGGTCTGGAAAAAGTCAATTTGCCGGCTGAAAAAATCGCCAATGAATACCGCTGGGCCGGTCGCGAATACGACGTTGCCTTTTTTACGGTACCGACCAAAGAACAAGCCGATTCCGTACAGGCGCTGCTCAACGATCCGTCCAAATCGTTTGAAGACATTTACAACGTCATCGGCGGAACGGGCGAAGTGCCGACACGGCAGGTCATGTGGCAACGTGACGGCAACGAAGCCGTCGTTGATGCCATGTATTCGGATTCGCTCCGGGTCGGACAGGTGCTTGGTCCAATCAAAGCGGCAGAGAATAATTACATCGCCATAAAAATACTGGGCTGGACGGAAACGATCGCCATGAGCGATGAGCAGGTTAAATTGCGTTACAACGACGTGAAGGAACGCCTGTCGCGAACGGAAGCTGAGAAAATTTACGGCGATTTTGTTTTGGATGTGATGAAGGGCAAATAAGTTAAATTCGATGAAAAAACCTTATACAAGGTTGTCGATATTGTCAAACCATTTTATTTGCAGGCCGAAGAAGAAAAACAGAAAACCCTGAATGCGCAAATGTGGCAAATCGAGGACACCACCGGCATTGACTTTGAAGGGATGGCCAGAGATTTTGAGGATATAAAAGACTGGCCAATGTTATCCATTGATGGCGGCACCTGGACGGTGGAACAACTGCGCGATGAAATCGGCCGTCATCCGCTGGTTTTTCGTAACCGTTCCCTGACAGAACAGAATTTTTCGAAAAACTTTATGCTCGCCGTGGTTGATCTGGTGCGCGACAAATATCTCACCCGGGAAGCCTATAAACGCGGCTATGATCAGGTCAATGTTGTCGAGCAGTACGCCGACATGTTTCGCGATCACGGTCTGTCGCTGTACCATCAACAGGATTATTTGCGCCGGCAGGGCTGCGAGCTCAATTTTAATAAACAGTATATGACGATCATTGATGATTATCTCAATCCGTACATCGACAGTCTGCAAACCAAATACAGCGATCAAATTTATATTGACACGGATATTTTTGATGAGGTTGAACTGACGCGGATTGATATGTTCGTCCTTGAAAAGAATGCCCCCTACCCTGTTGCCGTGCCGAATTTTCCGATTCTGACGAC
The DNA here is from genome assembly GCA_964432185.1 of uncultured Cytophagia bacterium. Lineage (GTDB taxonomy): Bacteria > Zhuqueibacterota > Zhuqueibacteria > Residuimicrobiales > Krinioviventaceae > Kriniovivens. The sequence goes on along the minus strand of CAYSNA010000130.1, from coordinate 604 downwards.
GGATAACAAGCTCGATTATGGCCAGGTGATGCCGAAGGAAACGACAGAATAAGAGAAATAATCTCGACTGCGGCACGATTCGTCGTCGTTCTTCAGTCGAGATGCCCTGCCTGACTCACCTTAGCAGCGTCATCTTGCGCACCTCACTGAACTCCCCGGTTTCGATACGATAGAGATACAAACCGCTGGCGACTTTTTCACCACCTGCATTGAAACCGTCCCAGGTTATTTTGTGAGAACCCGCTTTTACCGATTTATCAACAAGCGTGCGTACTCGCCGTCCCTGAACATCGTAAACGACAAGCGAGACGTGTGCATCTGTCGGCAGGTCATACGTTATCGTGGTTTCGGGATTAAACGGATTGGGAAACGCCGGATGCAATTGAAAATCCGCCGGGGCTGTTTTGCCGGTTTCCGCATCAAGCCGGAGGCCGTTCAAGTCTACGACGCTAAATAGCGCCTCGCACAGCACCTTGTTATTGTGTGAGGTCACTGGCAAACCGACGTAAATTTTGTCGTTCATGGTGATGCGTTCCGAGTCAACGAGAATCCAATCACTGCCGTTGGTGGACTCGTATCCCTGGAACAGATCGCCTAAACGTCT
>CAYSNA010000129.1:0-12941 GCA_964432185.1 uncultured Cytophagia bacterium | reverse complement strand
CTTGACCGCACTGAACTTTTGATTATTCTGCATCGCCGGAAATGTATTGCCAAGTCGATCGGTGTATTCAGCAATGTTGTAACGATAATCGGACGACTCGCGCGACAGATCAAGGCCAAACTCGACTTTGTTTTGCGCGTTGAATTTATAGTAATTCGTATTTCGCAATCGCAACCAATAATCCGTCGGGGAAGTAAAAGAAAGCATTTTTTCGGTTTTGAGATCGTTCCAGGAATCCTCGCTGGTGTGCATGGAATGCGACAGTGTGGTGCGCGAATAACCGTTTTTATGCCACAAATAGCGCCAGGCCAGTCCGAGCGTGTTTTGACGCCCTTTGTAGGAGCCGTAAAATCCTTCCCTGTTTTCTTTGGCGTCATTCTTATTGATGGCGCTCACGCCATCGGCGTGCAGATTTAACAGGGTAAATTGATGCCGGTCGCCGACATTATAACTGACTTTTGCGTGAATATCACCGTACCGCGGCGCTGCATGTTCGCCGATGAGGTCGACGATAAAATCGAGATAGCTTCGCCGCGCCGAGAGAAAGAACGATCCGTTCTCATGAATCGGTCCCTCAACAATGCCGCCAAATCCGGAAAAATCCAAATTGGCCTGGCCTTCAAAATGCTGACGATTGCCGTCGCGGAATGAAATATCGATAACCGACGAAAGGCGATCGCCATAGGCCGACGAAAAACCGCCCGAATAGAACGTGACGTTATCGATAAAATCAACATTCAACATTCCAATGGGCCCGCCGGTAGATCCGGGCGTCGGGAAATGGTTGATATTCGGCACCTGAATACCATCGATAAAAAAGGCATTTTCAAAGGGACTGCCGCCGCGCACCGCAAGATCATTAGCGTTGTCGGAAATATGCGCCGTGCTTGGCAGTGCCGTCAGCATCCGGCTGATATCGCCAACCGAACCGGGCGACCGCCGCACCTCCTCGGCATTAAAACGAGCCACGCTAATCGGCTCGTTTTCTTCCTTTTGAAAGTAACCGGCCGAAACGGTCAATTCTTCACCCTCAAGCACGGTTTGTTGCAGGCGGGCATTCATCGTTGTGGTGCGACCGGAGCGCACAATGACATCCGTCTGCGTTACCTGTTCAAAACCGATAAAATGAAAAACAAGACTGTAGCTGCCGACCGGCATATGATTGATGATATAGTCGCCCTGCTCGTCCGTGGCGGCGCCCAAAAGCGTGCCGGCCACCATAACGTTGACTCCGGCCAGTGGCTGCCGGGTTTCGCTATTCGTCACGCACCCGGTGAGAATGCCGTGCGGATTTGGATTGGCTTTCGCCGCGCTGTAGAGCAAACTGAGAAAGGCGACAATCCAGATTGTCAGTTTTAAAAGTGTTCTGGAAAATAATTTAAAATGTAACAGTGTTCTTGACATTTTGACCCTCAATAAAAATTAAATTCGACTTGTTCTGCTAATCTCGGCTTACTCAAGGATGATGCCAAAACTGTCGGCAAAATTGGATCGTTCTTAATCGCTAAAATTCAATTACTTGAAAAGATGATTCGCGAATGGGATTGTGATCGAGAAATGCCGGAAATTTTTTAAATGCTGGAAATTCCGGCATTTTCGAATGCGGGATTGTCCAGTGTAGCCAAAAACTGTTTGATTCTCCTGTTCAGATTCTTAACTTGCGCCATGCAACAAAATGCATAATCGGTTCGTACACGCAAAACAATAAAAATGACTCACGGCCAAGCTTTAGGTTCTTATGAAAAAAACGATTCAAATTTCGCTCCTGATTGTTCTGGCGGTTATTGCCATCCCGTGTTTCGCCGAAGAGAAAGTCACCCTGACGTTTTCGACTTTTTTCGGCGGGCAGGCTGATGAAGCTATCCGTGACGTTCAAGTCGACGGGGACGGCAATATTTATGTCGCCGGTACAACACATTCGGCTGATTTTCCAACAACGCCACGCGCCTATCAACGGAGCATGGACACCAGTTTAGGTCAATCGCGCTGGGGTTATAATTCGGATATCTTTGTCGCCAAGTTTACCCCTGCGGGCAAACTGATGTGGTCCACCCTGCTCGGCGGTCCCAACTCTGAAGAAGCGTACGGTCTGGAGATTGACAGCAAGGGCAATGTTTTTGTGCACGGCCGCGGCGCCGAAGGTTCGCCGATCACCCGCGGCGTGTATCAGGAAAAATTTATGGGATGCGGCGGTGATGATCCGGGGAATCCGCATTACACCGCACAAAATGCCTACATTGCCAAACTCTCCCCCGATGGCCGACGACTCTTGTGGGCCAGTTACTTTGGCATCGATCATCTGCACCGCGATCTGGCGCTTGATCAGTTTGATAATATTGTCGTGACCTGGGGCGTGCGCCCGACTGAAAATGATATGTATCTCTGGGCCACCTGGATGAATCCGTTATGGACCGCCAATGCCTTTCAAAAAGAACCTCAGGGCGGCATTGACTGCGGCGTTGCAAAAATGTCCAACGACGGCCGGCGCGTTGTATGGGCCACGTTCCTCGGCGGTTCCGGGGATGATTCGATCGAAGCCTCAATTGACGTGGACAAGCAGGGCTATGTTTATGTGGGACTGCAAACCAGCTCCGCGGACATGCCGACGAAAAACGCCATTTCTCCTGCCAATAACGGCGGCTTTGACTGGTACGTCGCCAAACTGTTGCCAGACGGTTCGGATCTGGTGTACGGCACCTATATCGGCGACGACGGCAACAACTGGCTGAATACGCATAATCTTGTCGTGGATAAAGACGGCAATTGCTATTCGAGCACCTGCGCCACGAGCAACAGATTCCCGACAACGCCCGGAACCGTTCAAACAGCCCACGCCGGTGGTGTGGATTGGGGCATCGTCAAGTTATCGCCAACCGGCGAGTTGCTGGCAGCGACGCTGCTCGGCGGCGCCGGCAACGATAATCCCGACGGCATTCGAATTGATTCCGATGGCAATCTGGTGTTATTTGGCCAAAGCGCCTCACTGAATTTTCCGGTCACGGCCAATGCGTTTCAATCAAAGAACCACGGCAAGGATGATGCGGTTGTGGTGAAAATGAGTCCGGATCTGAAAAATCTGCTTTACAGTTCGTACATTGGCGGCGACGCACATGATTCCGGCCGGGCCGGTACAGTGGATCACAACGGCAATTTAATTATCGCCGGAGAGAGTCAGGGCGGCAGTTGGCCGTTGGTAAATGCCCATCAAAAAACCGTCAAGGGTGGCGAAACAAGCATTGTGGCCAAGATGAACTTGTCAGATTAACTGGAGAATTATAATGTGTGAAGAGAAAAAATCAAAGGCTGTCAATAACGCAAGCGCGGCTGGTTCAATATGGTTTATCGGTTGGCTGTTTACAATTGGCTTTGTGCAGCTATCCTTTTGGAAAGCGGTACTGGCGCTGATCATCTGGCCGTATTATCTGGGAACGGCGCTCGGCGCACTGTAACGAGAGCTCTTGTCATAACGGCAGTTAATGCATTGCCTTCTTCAGGGACTCGATGATGCGCTCTTTGGCCTCATCGGGCAGTTTGGTCGAATCGCTGTTTTGCTGATGAAAATTATCGGCATAGGTGCCGAGAATTTTCTGGAGCGCCTGCATTTGTCGATAATAGTGTTCGCACATGGCGCAGCCGAGATTGTGAATTCTGATGGACAAGCGCTCACGCCAGGTCAATTTTCGGTCAAACGATTCGGAGATTCGATGCCCCATGTCCCGGCACGGCGCCGTCATCATGGCCATCATTTTGAATAAAATAAATTTGTTCTTGTTTTTCATCTCAAATAGTGTCCAATTACGCTGTAAACCAGTTTATCTCCAGACATTTGCGCAACTGATTTCTGGCCCGGTGCAGCATAACCCACAAATTAGACGAACTGATATTGAGTTCCTTACAAATATCATTCGACTCGATGCCTTCCATTTCCCGCAGCGTAAACACGGCGGCGATCTTTTTCGGCAACGCCTTGATGCACTCGTGCAAAATCAGCAAAAACTCGTTTTGGTGCGCTGCTTCTTCGGGATGAACGCCCCAGTCCGCCGGCGCATTTTCCATCGTCCAGTAGCCCTTGTCATCGTAATCGTTCGACCAGTCCTCCTCACCCGGCTCAACAACATATTGTGCCGTGCGACTCTTTTTGCGATAGTAATCGATGATCTTGTGTTTGAGAATACTGACAAACCAGGTGCGTTCCGAACTTTTTCTCTCAAATTTGTCGTACGCTTTTAACGCCGAAAGAAAGGTCTCCTGCACCAGATCTTCGGCCGCGTTTGGATCGTTGACACGCGAATAGGCATAGCGATATAAAAAATCGCCATAGTGATCAACCCACAGTTCGGATTGTGGAGTGCTGCCGGTCATAAAATCCCACATGTTAATGTTCTCACCACAAGAAGATAATGGCCACATGCTTTTGGCGCAATACTTTTTTGAAAATTATTCGCGCTTGATTTCTGTTGTATTTTTTGTTTAATTGTTGAGGATTTGATACCGGTGAGAATGTTCGCAAAGATTACGAAAGTGCAGAAAATGGGACACCCACAAAACAACAGTTCAAAGAGACTCTCGACTTGTCAAAAGATGGCTCGGATCTTTTTTCTGGTGTTTTTCTGGGGATGTTCTCAGCTCTCCTTCAGCCAGGATAGCGGCGCACTGACCGGACGTGTGGTTGATGAGGATAATTTTGCGCTTCCGGGGGCGAACATTGTTTTGCCGGAACTAAACATGGGGGCGGCCACGGACCGCAACGGCGAGTTCAAAATTGCGGATGTGCCGAGCGGTGAACATCTCGTCCGCGTTCTGTTCATCGGCTTTGAGGATTTTCAAAAGACAATTGTTGTTTCACCGGGCGCGACCAGCCGAATGGATGTGCAGTTAACCTCCGGCATTGTTGAGCTGGATCAAGTCCTCGTTGTTGGCGAACGGCTGAAAGGACAGGCCAAAGCGCTCAATCAACAAAAAACAAATTTTAATGTGTCCAACATCGTATCGGCGGATCAGGTCGGCCGTTTTCCGGACCAAAACATTGGCGATGCCCTCAAACGTATCCCCGCCATGTCGGTTAACTATAATCAGGGTGAGGCTCGTTACGCCAATGTCCGCGGCACCGGCCCGCGACTCAATTCGGTTTCCGTCGATGGCGAACATATTCCGTCGGCCGATGGAGAATCGCGCGCCGTGCAGCTCGATTTGATTCCGGCGGACATGATCCAGAGTATCGAGGTCAACAAAACAATCACGCCGGACATGGATGCCGATGCCATTGGCGGTTCTGTAAATCTGGTTACTCGCCAGGCGCCCTACTTTCGCCGTTTTGCCGCAACTCTTGGCAGCGGCTATAATGCGCTGCGTCACAAGCCCATGCTGAACGGATCGTTCATTGCGGGAAAACGCTTTTTGGATGACCACTTTGGCCTCATGTTAAGCGGCTCCTATTACGATCACCTGTTCGGATCGCACAATACCGAAGGGGTGTGGCAGATGTCGAAAAAGGGCGATATTTATCCGGCCCAGTGGGATATCCGGCAATACGACATTCGCCGGCTGAGGCGCAGTGTTAACCTTGGCACCGATTATCGGCCAAATGACGATCACCGTTTCTTCCTCAATTTAACCTACAATCATCGCGATGATTGGGAAAACCGCGTCCGATTGCGTTATGATCTGGAAAGTCCGGATGAGGACGGTTTTTCAAAAGACACAGAAATTCGCCGCCAGACCAAAGGCGGGCCCGGACACGGACGGCACAACAACGCCAGGCTGGAAGATCAACGATCCAACAACATCAGCTTTAAAGGCAAGCACGATCTCGGCGCCGGGAAACAGATCGAATGGAGTGTCTCGCACGGCCGCGCCTGGGAACGGCGCCCCAATGAACGCTATGTCGAATGGTCAACCAAAGATAAACCCGTGGCCGTGGATATAACCAATCCGCGGACGCCCTATTTTTACGACAATGAGCCGTACGATGAATTTGAGGTGGACGAATTTTCCGAAGAATACCGCGGCACCGAAGAGCGTGATACTCGCCTCAAAATTGACGTCGATCTTCCCATTATTCGCAAAGGCACATTTGAGAATGTGCTTGTCTTTGGCGGAAAAATAAAGTACAAAACCAAATGGCGCGAACAGGATTTTGTGCGCATGAAGCTGACCGACAAAGGCAAAGAACGTTATGAAAACATGACCGATTCGGAGGTTGACGACTTTAGCCAGGACAATTTTTTAGCCGGTGAGTATCGAATAGGACAGTTCACCACATACGATTATGTCGGCGCGCTGGATTTTGACAATGCCGAGCTGTTTGAACCGCGACGCGAACTGGACGAATACATTGCCGGCAATTATGACGCCAATGAAGACGTCGCTTCCGCTTTTATTATGCTTGACCAAAAGCTTGGAAAAGATCTTGATATGACAATCGGCGTTCGTTTGGAAGAAACCCGCATCGATTATAACGGTTTTGCCTATTTTGAGGATGAGAAAAAAGCCGTGCCGACAACCGGTGCTGATCATTATGTCAACTGGCTGCCCGGTCTGCACTTGAAATACGAGCCGTCAAAAAATACCACGCTTCGTTTTGCCTGGACCAACACGCTGGCCCGGCCCGGTTATTATGATCTCGTGCCGTATCGAGCCGTCTCGCGCGGCGGCGAGGTGCTCGAGGTCGGCAATCCGCATTTGCGGCCAACCACCTCCGGCAATCTTGATGTGATGGCCGAACAGTATTTCGAATCCATCGGTTTGGTCTCGCTTGGACTGTTCAGCAAAAATATTAAAAATTTCATCTATGTCCGTAAAGAGCGAAATTATGATGATCCCGTGACCGGCAACGAATACGAAGAATATCTCCAGCCGCGAAACGGCGCCACCGCGCAGCTTTTTGGACTGGAACTGGCCTATCAACAACAACTTTTGTTTTTGCCCGGATGGCTGTCGAATCTGGGCCTCTATGTAAATTACACCTACGTCTATTCGAGAGCCAACAGCCCGAGTTTTCCGCAAAAAGATTTGCGACTGCCCGGCTCGGCGCCGCATATGTTGAACATCAACGTGACCTACGAGAGCCTTCGCTGGAACGCTGGCGTGTCTTTTAATTACACCAGCCCGTACCTTGATCCGGACGAACTCGATTTGACTCCCGGCCTGGAACGCTATTATGACAAGGTCACTTATCTCGATGTCAACGCCTCATATAAAATAACTCAACATTTGCGCTTTTATCTCGAAGCCAACAATCTGCTCAACCAGCCGCTGCGGTATTATGCCGGCAGAGCCGATCGAACCTATCAGCAGGAATATTATAATGTCCGCTTGACCGCCGGGATGAAATATGACTTGTAATTCTCAACCACCGTGCCTGTTTAGCGTGCAGTGCGCCGCCGACTGCTGCTCAGAAGCTCCTTTTGTTGCGGCGCGAGTCTGTGTTTGTTAGTGTGGTCATCGTTTTCTTTAGGAGAATAGTTGACCAACGATTGCGTCTCGTCCACTGTGCAAATCAGGCAAGAGAAAATCCGGCTCATAAAGAGCCAGTTCTTCGCAGGAATACATGCCGGTGGCCACGGCGACTGAAATGGCGCCATGCGGTTTGGCGCACAAAATGTCCGATGGCGTATCTCCGATAACGAGAACATCGCGAGGATGAACACTGTGGTTGTTAAGTCGCTCAAATCGCTCAACCGCCACAGGCACGAGGTCGGTGCGTTCTACGGCGTCATCCGCAAACGCGCCAAAGGGGAAATAATCATTCAAACCAAAAGGGTGTATTTTCAACCGGCCGCTGTGTTGCCAGTTGCCGGTCAGCAGGGCGAGACTCACATTCTCTGTGGCATGCAATTCAGACAGCAATTCGTCAACGCCGGGCAACAGATGATTTTGGCCCGTCTCTAACTCTTCAATGAGCATCTCAAAATAGATTCGCTTGAACCGATCCACGTCAGCAAAGGAAAACTCGGAGCCTGATTTACGAAACGCATCCATCAAAATGAGGACATCGGTGCGGCCCGCGAGCACGATGCCGTCTAAAATAGATGTATGGCCATAAAGAAATTCAAACGCGCGATTCATCGCCCGCAATCCGGCGCCGTGCGTATTGACCAGCGTACCGTCAATGTCGAAGAGCAGCAATTTCATAGCCGATGAAAATATGTGGACAGCATTCGAAAAACAGCCACGGCAATCAGAATCAAAATAAAAACAGCAATCCAGCGCGGCCACGATTTGCGTTCGGGAAATTCATAGCCGCAAATGGGGCAACTATCGGCGTTTTCCTGAATTTCGATGGCGCAAGAGGGGCATTCTTTGGGCATATCAGCTTCCTTTTTTGAAAAGAGTATATTGAAATCAATGCTGAATGACAAGAGAAATCAATGAACCCGTTTTCGTGCCATCGAAAAACCGAGCTTTTATTGACAATACACTTTCAATTCCTTATATTGGCGTCCGAAAAATCGTTCACCAAGAAAAGAGTTTATCATGAAAGATCCACGATTTGATAAATTAGCGGACGTTATAATTGGCCATTCGACGCAACTGCAAAAGGGCGAAAAGATACTCATCGAGGCCATTGATATTCCTGACGAAATGGTCGTCGCGCTCATTCGCAAAGTGAAAAGCGTTGGCGGCGCGCCGTTCGTCACCATTAAACACAACACGATTACGCGCGAGCTCTACAGCGCGATATCCGAAGATGCGATGAAAATAGCCGGTCAACTGGAAGCTGAGCGCATGAAACAGATGGACGCCTACGTGGCGTTGCGCGGCAGTCATAATATTGCCGAGCTGTCCGATGTGCCGGACGAGGGTATGAAATTATATCAGGATCACTGGTGGCAGCCGGTGCATATCAACATTCGCGTGCCGAAAACCAAGTGGGTCGTGCTGCGCTGGCCAAGCTCCTCCATGGCGCAACAGGCGAACAAAAGCACAGAGGCATTTGAAGAATTTTATTTTAATGTCTGTACGCTGGATTACGACAAGATGTCCACGGCCATGGACGCTCTGGTGAAGCGAATGGAAAAGACGGATCAGGTCCATATTACCGGACCGGGCACCGATGTGACGTTTTCCATCAAGGATATTCCGGTGGTGAAATGCGCCGGTGAAAAGAACGTGCCGGATGGCGAAGTTTACACCGCGCCGGTACGCACGTCGGTGAACGGCACGCTGGCCTACACCGCCAAAACCATTTACCGCGGCGTGGTGCACGAGGGCATCAAACTGGAATTCAAGGACGGAAAAATCATCAACGCCACCTCGGATAAAACCGAGCAGTTGAACAAAGTTCTGGACACGGACGAGGGCGCGCGATACATTGGCGAGTTTGCTCTGGGCGTCAATCCCTATATTACCGATCCGATGCTGGACATTTTGTTTGATGAGAAAATTTGCGGCTCATTCCACTTTACGCCGGGCGGCGCCTACGAAGATGATGCGGACAACGGCAATCGTTCCAAAGTACACTGGGATATGGTCTGCATCCAAACGCCGGAGTACGGCGGCGGTGAAATTTATTTTGACGGTGAACTCATCCGCAAGGACGGATTGTTTGTGGTTGATGATTTAAAAGCATTAAATCCTGAAAATTTGAAATAAAAAGTTTTAAACGAAAAGGCCCCGTGGAGCACAGGTAGACAAAAGAAATTTATTTTCGTCGTGCTCCTGAGAGCTTTGATGACGTGGTGTTTAATTTGGAAGGGACTATATGAAAATTTCCATCGAATATTGCGGCATGTGAAACTATTATCCCAGAGCAGCCAGTTTGGCCGCTGAAATAAAAAAACAGACCGGCATTGAAGCCGAGCTGATCCGCTCCGGCGGCGGTGTTTTTGAAATTGAACAAGACGGTAAACTCATCTTTTCAAAAAAAGCACTCGGACGTTTTCCTTCACATGAGGAAATTTTACAGAAATTACACTAGTCGAATTGCTGTTGATAGAGTTACAAAACGGTGATCGACGGGACGCAGAAATTCTGATAGAGTGTTGAACAGGAAAACATCGAGTAAAACCTTCTCGGTAAATCCCGTTAAAAAAAGGATCGCCGTTGTTTTTTCTCAGCACAAGTAATGTTCAACACAAATTCTCGACACACGGAAAACAGGTTTGGACACTTTAGAACAATTTAATCCTTTGGACGAGGTGTGGCAGCTCATGGCGGCACACGACTATTTAGCCGCCGAACAGAGCATCATCGATCTGATGGATGACGGCTATGACGATCACGCCACCCTGCACGCGCTGGCCCGCTGCCAATTGGCCCTCGAGCGATACGATGAAGCCCTGCACAATTACAATCATCTCCTGCATCATGCCGATGACGTCGATGTGTCAGCCAGAGCGGAAGCGGCTTTAATCCTCGACAAACCGCGAGAAGCGCTGCCGTTGTTTCAAACGGCCCTGCGCCAAAAACCACAGAACAACGAATTATTATTTTTACTCGCTCTTAACGAATATAAAGTCGGGCTCATCCAGTCGGCGGTCAACCATTTGCGCGATGCCGTCCGTCTCGGCCTGGATTGGGATGATGACGATCCGCACGATTTTGTCGCGCAGCAGGTCTTGCCCATTCGTGAATTTCATGATTTTGAGCAGCTTTATCTCGATGCGGTTGAAGCCATTCAGGAGAATAACGGCAAGCCGCAAAACCGATGGTTTTCCATCAACATGCCGATTTTTGAGATTTATAGCGCGGCTTCGCAGGAGCGACAAAAAAAGCGGGCGGCGGATTTTGCCGGGCTGCTCGGCCAACATTTTGACGACCTGTTTATGTCGAATGGTCGCAGCGAATTGTGGCACATTCTTGATGATTTATCCAACGGCTCGATGCATGCCGAGTTTGGCGCCCAGGCGCGCGAGGCACTCAAACGCGACGATTATATCACAATCGCCAGGCTCATTCTGGCGCTGCATCTCGATCATCTCAAACAGTTTGCCGCCTCATTCGGATTGACAGCCGAACAGATTGATCAATCCAATTTGCAGGCACTCATCCCGCTGCTGCCGCTGCGTTTGGCCGTGGCGCTGATGTTTTTATACTCAACCAGCAATCCGGATGACAAACTGCCAAACTATCAAAATAAACTGGAAAACAATACACTGGCTGCCGTGCTGGCCGCCTGTTTTATCTCGTATTATCATCAGGTGGATTTGTATCGGATCAAAGTAAAAAGAGCCGAATAAATATCGATTATCCAGGATAATTTTCAACGCAAAGCCGCGGAGCACACGCTCATCATGTCAATAATGAGCTCTGCTTTGTAAGCATTTCGCTCAGGTCACGTAATTTTTCCATCAACCTGGGGACATTTGCGTTAACTTGGATTCACTTAAAAATCACGTCACACTCAGCATCACGTATAACAGGAGGTCGACATGTTATCCGAATTTCGTAATGAGCCATATGCTGATTTTAGTCAGCCGGACATTAAAAAAGCTCAGGAAAATGCGATAAAGTTTGTCGAGAGCAAAAGTGGTCGCAAGGTACCGTTGTTCATCAATGGCGAAGATGTTAAAAGCGATCGGGTTTTCAAAAGTTACAATCCTGGCGATAAAGACCAGGTTATCAGTACGTTTTACAAGGCGGGCAAACACGAAGTGGATTTGGCGATGGCGGCCGCGCTGGAGGCGTGGGACAGCTGGAAACATGTGCCGGCTAAAGAGCGCGCTATTGTGTTGTTAAAAGCCGCGCAGATCATGCGGCGACGCAAATTTGAAATTAATGCGTGGATGATCCTCGAGACCGGCAAGAGCTGGAATGAGGCCGAGGCCGACACCTCCGAAGCGATTGACTTTGCCGAATTTTATGCGCGCGAGGCGATTCGCTGGAGCGAGATCAAGGGGACACTGCCGTTCCCAAACGAATTTCCGGAAATGAGCTATATCCCGCTTGGCGTCGGCGCCATCATTCCGCCGTGGAATTTCCCCATGGCCATTTTGACCGGCATGACGCTCGCGGCCATCGTCACCGGCAACACAGTTTTGCTGAAACCGGCTACGGATTCGCCGGCTATCGGCTATGTGCTGGTTGAGATAATGCAGGAAGCCGGACTGCCGGCAGGCGTGTTGAATTTTATCCCGGGCAGCGGCGGCGAAATTGGCGATTATATTGTGCAGCACCCGAGAACGCGTTTCATCTCGTTCACCGGTTCAAAAGAAGTTGGCCTGCGAATTATCGAACTGGCGGCCAAACAGAGCCCCGGCCAGATTTGGGTCAAACGCGTCATCGCTGAAATGGGCGGCAAGGATACGATCATCGTTGAGCCGGATGCGGATTTAAAGGATGCAGCGGACAATGTTGTGGCCTCCGCATTTGGCTTTCAGGGGCAAAAATGTTCGGCGTGTTCGCGCGTCATCATTCACAGCTCCATCTATCAAAAATTTGTCGATATGATTGTTTCGCGCACGGAAAAACTTTCCGTCGGCGATCCTCGGGATCAACACAATTACATGGGCCCGGTGATCAACGAGGCATCCGAAGAAAAGATTTTGAATTATATTGAAATCGGCAAAACCGAAGGCGACCTGGTGGCCGGCGGCGAAAAAGCGGAAGGCAACGGCTATTACATCAAGCCGACGATCTTTAAAAACATTCAGCCCGGCGCGCGGCTGGACCAGGAAGAAATTTTCGGTCCGGTGCTGGCGGCGATCAAATCGCCCAATTTTGCGGAATCTCTCAGAATTGCCAACGAGACCGAATACGGTTTAACCGGCGCTGTTTATACCAAAGACCGTTACAAAATCGAAAAAGCGAAACGCGATTTCTTTGTCGGAAATCTGTACATCAACCGCAAATGCACCGGCGCCATGGTGGCGGCGCATCCGTTTGGCGGATTTAACATGAGCGGCACTGACTCAAAAGCCGGCGGCCAGGATTATCTTGGACTCTTTATGCAGGCCAAATCGGTAAGTGAAAAATTGCTGTAAAAGAAAAAAGCCTGCGTC
>CAYSNA010000128.1:0-12978 GCA_964432185.1 uncultured Cytophagia bacterium | reverse complement strand
TCCCTCGTCGCTTTATTGGATTATAAACTATAGTCAATACCGATAAAGAGATTGTTCACATTCATCGAATAAAGGCCCGCCATGTTTTCGGCGACGCCAGAGTTGCTATAATACCAGTCCGTGATGTCGTTGTCCGGCATAAAGATTTTTTCATAATTGGCGGAGATCACAACCGGTCCAAGCGGGAATGCCAAACCAACGCTCAGGTTCGTGCGGCGGTTCATATCCGGAATTCCGGGCGACAAGGTTTCAGCAACTGCGGCTGCATTTTCAGTCGTGACGCCACCGCGAATCTTGGCAGCACCGGCGGAATATTCAAAACCGACACCCACTTTAAACGTGTCGTTCCAGTTTTGCGTCAGCTCGGATACCGTTGTGCCGGCAGCGTCCGTGATTGGAATGACGCCCCAGGCTGACCATTGCGTGTAGGTAAAGTCAGCGGCAACCAGTAAATTTTTAATGCCGGAATAGCTGACACCAAGGCCAAATTTCATCGGCAGCGGCATGGACGCTTCAGCATCGCTAATGTCGGTACGAGTGACTGTTTGACCGGAATAGTAATTGGACAGAATCACATATTGGTCCTGGCCGATGGCGCCGGCAGCCAACAGTTGGTCTGCAATGGCTCGAGCCGTGCCGTTGTAGATTGAAGGGGCATCCGCAAAATAGGTCGTTGCCGAATAACTGCCGCTCAGGCTCAAATCCGTATAGTACTGCAACGACGCACCGATGCTCAGTTTTTCCGTTGGTTTGAACATAACGCCGATGTTGGCGCCGTAACCATTGCCCGTGGCTTCCATGGAAACATCGTTCAGCAGATGATCAAAGGGCGGTCTGCGCATAAAATCGAGTATAAAAAGTTGATCCGGTGGCATCATCATGGCAAGGGCGTTGTACAACTGGGAATTGTACAAATAGGGATTGCCCAAAAAGGCCGGCTGACGGATGGCAATATCGGCAATGACAAAACTTCCGCCAACACCGATGGATAATTTCTCGCTGATTTTAAACGACACTGTCGGATGGACATCAATGAGCTGCATGTTGCTCTCATACTCATAATTGGGGTAGGCGGGATTGTATTCGTCATCAATAATGCCCGGGATGTTGCCCAGGTTGTTCTTTGCCGTTTGCAACAAGTCCCATTTTGAACCGAGACCGAATGGCGCCCACACGCCGAGCCCAAACGCAAGGCGGCCGGTGTTAAACGTCACGCCGCCGGAGGGCACGACAAAGTTCTGCGGTTCGGCGCCGCGTTCGTTTCGGTACGCTGCGCTGAATTGCTTGTAAGCTTCATTCGCGCCGGGATTTGTGTTATAGTAATGGCTATTTGCCACCGTATATTTGGCACGCGGCATCACATATTCGACACTAAAACCTGCGCCGAGGCCTTCGGTGTACGCCAAACCAGCCGGGTTCCAATACATTGCACTCCAATCATTTGCAATAGATCGGTAGTTACCTCCCATTGCACTTGCTCTGGCGCCTACGCCTGTCAGATCAACGCCGGCAGCAAATAAGGTAGTGCTGATCAGCAAAGTCAAAACGAGGGCCGGCAGCACTAGCGTAGCTCTTTTCATTTTACCTCCAGTTACAATTTGTGTGATTTGCCCTTTTGGATGTACGTGGGTCATGCAGGTTAAAAATCAGGCTAATTCTACAAAAAAAAACCGCGATTGTCAATACTATTTTTACACGAGTCAAACGCAAAATTAACATACGCTTTCCTAAACTGTTTTTACATTTGCTTTCAACGTGAAGACTAAAGTTCTTGCTTTTTTATCCTGAATTTAATATCATTTTGTACTGAATTCGAATCAATTTAAAATAAAGATTGGAAGAAAAATGGATGCATCAAAACGGGAGCGTTTGCTCAAAGCCGCCATTAAAATATTTGCTCGCGACGGCTTTTTTAAAGCCAAGGTTGAAGAAATTGCCAAATTGGCCGGAGTTGCTACGGGAACAACTTATCTCTACTTTAAAAATAAAGATGATCTCCTGATTTCCATTTTTGAGGAAGAGATGACGCCAATCATCGAAAAGATGAAAGTAGAGTTGGCCAAGCAGGACTCGCCCGAAGAAAAGATCACGACTTTTATTATGCGCCACTGCCAGGCCGTTGAGAAGAATCCCGATCTTGCCCTGCTCCTCGAAGTTGAATTGCGGCAGAGCAATAAATTCTTGCACGAGTACAAAGGCACCAAATTCAAAGAGTACCTCGACCTTTTGGGCGATGCCTTTGATGAAGGACAAAAATCCGGCCTGTTCCGCGAGTCCGTCAATTCCAGCATCTTTAAACAATTGGTATTCGGCGCAGTCGATCAGATTGCCACCAACTGGACGCTGTCCAAATCCAAGAAATTTAAACTGACAGAGGCGGCGGAACAGATCAGCGCTGTCGTGCTGCAGGGCGCCAAAAAATAGACTGCCATTTGACCAAAAAAATTCGTACCTTTTCACAAAGAAAATCCGACTCGTCGCTGGGTCGGATTTTTTGTTGGCATAAAATGAAAAAGGTTTGCGAATGTCTGAAGATAAATTAAATCGAATGGTCGTTGTTCATCACAGTGAAATTGCTCTGAAAAAAGGCAACCGATCATTTTTTGAACATCGTCTGCGTAATAACATCCGGCGCGCCCTGGATGATATAAAAGGCGTGAATGTACGCGTCGATTATGGCCGCATGACGATTCTGCTTGAGGATGACTGTGATATCAATCTCATCATGAATCGCCTCAAGAATGTTATTGGATTAGCGTCTTTTCGCGTTGCTTTCAAGGGTGATTCCGATCCGGAGATTCTCAAAGAGCAAGTTTACGAGCTCGTCAAAGATAAAAAGTTTGATTCGTTCAGAGTCGATACGAATCGCGTTGACAAACAATTTCCGTTCACATCAACCGAGATCAATCAAATTGTCGGTGGGCGAATCCATATGGCGCTCGGAAGACGCGTGGATTTAAAGAACGCCGAATTTGTCGTCAAAATTGACATTGTCAATAAGCGCGTCTTTTTTTCAGTTGATAAATTTCCGGGTGAACGCGGCCTGCCTGTGGGCTCCACCGGCAGGGTCGTCAGTTTGCTGTCATCGGGTATCGATTCGCCGGTCTCCTCATTTCGGATGATGAAACGCGGCTGCCACCTTGTTTACGTGCATTTTCACAGCTTCCCCTTTACGGAAAAATCCTCTTATTATAATGCCCTCGAATTGGCCAAGATTTTAAATGTTTATCAAAATGATTCGAAAATTTATTTCGTGCCGCTGGCGGATATTCAGAAAGAAATAATTCTGGCGGCGCCAACCAAACTCCGGGTGGTGATGTACCGACGCATGATGTTCCGTCTCGCCGAAGTGATCGCTCAATGGGAAAAAGCCCGGGCGCTGGTAACCGGCGAGAGCCTCGGCCAGGTTGCCTCGCAGACGCTGGAAAATATCACCGCCATTTCGCAAGCTGTCGAGATTCCTATTTTGCGTCCATTGATCGGGTGGGAAAAAGAAGAGATCATGCAGGAGGCCAGAAGAATCGGTACGTTTGATCTGTCAACTGAACCGTATGATGACTGCTGCAGCTACCTCGTGCCGCCCAAGCCGGAAACAAAAGCCAAGCTGGCCGAGGTGCTCGCCGTTGAAGAGAAAATGGGGGATTGGCAATCGCTCATCGACAAAGCATTGCGGGAAACCGAAGTTGAGAAAATTCACTTCCCGGATAGAAAAACCAATTTGTAGTACACCTGCTAAGGTGCACTACAAATTGGTAGTGTTTTATAAATTCTTGCCGCAATAGGGGCAATGCTGCCAGCCGTTCTGGACATTCTTGCCACATTTGGGGCAGGTGTTCTTTAAACTCGTTCCGCAATTAGGGCACACCACAAAATCCGATTGGATGGGGCCTTTGCAATTCGGGCACGCTTTGGAGTTCGGTAGAATAATCGGATTGGACGTATTGGTGCTCGATCGTACGATCAAATAGATAATCAGCGCAATGAGGTTGCCAAAGAACACCAGCAAGGCCCATAATATGCCGCTCATGCCGTGGCGTTCCGCATCATTATAGACCCAGACTGAAATCAGAATCCAAAATAATGTGATGACCACAATGGGAATAAGCATCAGAGGTGGACCGCCATGGAATCCTTCAAACGGGAGGCCAATCCCAAAAAGAGAGCCCAAGCCGAAACGTAATACGGGCAGGAGAAAAAGTATTAATATCACGATGATAAGCAAAAAAATGAAAACACCGGAGTTTTTTGATTGAGACATAACCGCCTCCTTTACCATTTATAATAAAGTTTGTTTTTATGCTGAAGAAGCAGCGGCATACACAACGCTGCGATGATATTCTGTGCCAGAATGATTATTAAAAAGAGTGCTGAAACTTGACATAAAGTATCCGAGCCGTCGCAGCCAAGTTGGTAAAGAACCGTAACGATCAAGGCCAGCAGGCTGAATCCGGTCAGCAAAAGCGCCGTTTGCGGTCTGTTCCACAGGCGAACCCAAAATGACGATTCTGCTGGTTGTCGAGTCGTTTCAAAAGCTCGCAAACTCGTCCGCAATACGCGCGACTTGAGGTGCGCCGGCGTTTCGCTTTTGGGTGTCGATTTTAAGAACTCGATGTCCTTCAGCCAGGCCGAGCACTGTGCACATTCGCGCACATGCGCCGTTTCCGCCGCTGTCAGCGGTTGGAAGGTGGCGAGCTTTTTTTCGATGTGTGAACACGTCATATTATTCTCGAAATTCTTTTAAATCCTGCCGGAGCTTTTGCACGGCTTTGTAAATTGTCGCTTTGACCGTTCCTTCTGCACAGTTCATCATTTGGCTGATTTCGGAAATCTTGAATCCCTCAATATAACTCAAACAGAACATGCTGCGCTGACGGGCGGATAGCTGTTGCAAGCTCTCTTCGAGAGCATCGGATAACAAATCATCCGGCTTGAACTCGGAAGCCACCCAAATATGCTGATGTTCGTTCTCGTCATTTATGGATGGGCCGAGAAAGAAGCGGCGGACTTTACGTTTTTTCAAGTCATCCCGATGGATATTTGTCGCCACGGAAAAAAGAAAGTTTTTAAAATTTCTAATGACCGGCTTGTGTTGAAGAAACGTGGCGACGCGCAACCAGGTCTCCTGATAGATATCGTCAGCCGCGGATTGTGAATCCGACAGATAGCGAGCATAACGAAACAGATCCGCTTCATGGGTTTTAAAAAGCTCTTGAAACGCAACCTGATCTATGCGATTATCTTCTGAACCTCGCGGCATCAAAGCCTCTCCACACGTTCTTTGATGGGATAGACGATTTAGCTGAGAAATGGTTTATTGGGAATATACAAAAAGCGGGCGTCGTTTCAATCAAACCAGCAAAAAAACTTGACAGCAGGAACTTTTTCTCTTACATTGCGCCGCTATGATTCATGGGGTTCACGCAAAATATCCGATAGTATTAGCGCCATTAGCCGGATGGTCCGACGCACCGTTTCGTCGTTTGGTGAAGGACTTTGGCGCCGATATGGTTTACACTGAAATGGTCAGCGCGGATGGCGCCATCCGCGAGCAGAAAAAGACGCTGGCGCTGGCAGAGTTTGTCGATGCCGAGCGCCCGATTGTCATTCAGGTTTTTGGCGCTGAGCCGGAAACGGTTGCCGGCGCGGTGCGGGTTATTGCCGCCATGAAGCCTGACTATATCGATATTAACTTTGGTTGTCCGGCGCGAAAAATTATCAAACGTGGCGCGGGTTCCGCATTGATGCGAGATTTATCCCTGCTGCAAAAAATAGCGGCGGCGGCGGTCAAAGCGACGGATATCCCCATTTCCGCCAAGCTGCGCAGCGGCTGGGATGTTGAGTCAATCAACGTTGTTGAGGCGTCGCAGCGTTTGCAGGATGTCGGCGTTCAGTTGCTCGCGATTCATCCGCGCACGCAGACGCAGCAGTTTAAAGGAATATCCGATTGGTCCCTGATTGAGGCCGTGAAAAAGAGTGTGGCGATTCCGGTCATCGGCAACGGCGATGTGAAATCCCCATATGATGCCAAAAAAATGTTTGACGACACCGGATGCGATGCCGTGATGCTTGGCAGAGCGACGTGCGGTAATCCGTGGTTTTTTGATCAGGTAAAAAAATATCTGAACGATGGCGTTGAACCCCAGCCGCCCTCTTTTGCTGATCGTGTGGATGTCTGCATTCGACACCTCGAATTGAGCGCCGATGTTTTTGGGCCGCAGCGCGCAGTTCACATGATGAAAAAACAGGTGGCGTTATATCTGAAAGGATTGCCGAACGCCAGTGAATTGCGGCAGCGATTGTTACAACTGCATCACTACGAAAATATGCATGCTGTGTTGTCTCAGCTCACAGCAGAAGCACAAGAAACTACAGAACACATGGGCAGGTGAAAAACTTTTTCCTGCCTTTTTATTTTACCATTCAGGAGGATTTATGGCACGCAAAAAAATCATCATTATGGGAGCAGCCGGACGCGATTTTCATAATTTCAACACGACGTTTCGAACAGATGATGATGTTGAAGTGATTGCCTTTACGGCGACGCAAATTCCGAACATCGACGGGCGGCGTTATCCGGCTGAGCTGGCCGGCGCCAACTATCCGTACGGTATCCCGATTGAGGCGGAAGAAGAGTTGCCCGATCTCATCAAAAAACATCAGGTTGATGAGGTGGTCTTTTCATATAGTGATGTACCCTATGACTATATTATGCGGCATTCGGCGCTGGTTAATTCGCTGGGCGCGACGTTTTCGCTGCTTGGACCGAAATTTACTATGCTCAAATCCAGGGTGCCGGTGGTGGCCGTGTGTGCCGTGCGAACCGGATGCGGCAAGAGCCAGACAACGCGCCGGGTTGCGGAAATTCTCAAAGCCCGCGGTAAAAAAATCGTTGCGGTGCGTCATCCCATGCCGTATGGCGATTTGGTCAAGCAGGCCGTGCAGAGATTCGAAACCCTGGATGATCTGAAAAAACACGAGTGCACTATTGAAGAAATGGAAGAATATGAGCCGCATATCGTCAACGGATCGGTGGTGTACGCCGGCGTCGATTATGCCGCTATTCTTGAGCAGGCGGAAAAAGAGGCTGATGTCATCTTGTGGGATGGCGGTAACAATGATATGCCCTTTTATCAACCGGATGTCTTCATCACGGTTGTCGATCCGTTGCGCCCCGGGCATGAACTGTTTTACTATCCTGGCGAAGCAAATTTGCGCATGGCTGATGCCGTCATTATTAATAAAATGGATACGGCCAGTGGCGCGGATATTCAAACGGTACGACAAAATATCAATGCTGTTAATCCGAATGCTACGGTGATCGATGCGGCCTCGCCCATTTCGGTGGATGATCCTGCAGTTATTCGCGGCAAACGCGTTTTGGTTGTTGAGGATGGACCGACGTTGACGCATGGCGAGATGAAGTTTGGCGCCGGCGTGGTCGCCGCCCAGCGTTTTGGCGCCGCCGAGATTGTTGATCCGCGCCCATTTTTAAAAGGCTCGCTCGTTGATACTTTTAACAAATATACGGGCATCGGCTCTATCCTGCCGGCGATGGGCTATGGCGATCAGCAGATGGAGGATCTCAAGGCCACCATCAACAGTACCGATTGTGACGCGGTCATCATCGGCACGCCCATCGATTTGCGACGCGTGATCGACATCAGCAAACCATCCACGCGCGTCTATTATAATTTGCAGGAAATCGGTTTTCCACGCCTGGATGATGTATTGGAAAATGTATAATTTTGATAAACGAACAAGTCGTGTGCCGCTTGTTCGTTTATCAACTTTATTTTTATCGTGGCCCTTTTGGTGACAACTATTTACAACAAAAGGGCCTTGAAAAAGCGCAAAAAATCGACTGTTTAAGGCTCTGTAAATAAAAGGCTAAAGTCTCGTGAACATTGTTCAGGATGTGGCAAATTTTATCTTGACTAATTTACGATTAATTGCTACCTTTTGCCCCGATTTTGGAGATCGAGCCGGTGCTTACTGTAAATGTAGCCACACTACGTGAAGGCCAATCCAGATTTGAAACGGATGTGACTGCCGATGAGATTGAGTTATCAGACATAGAAGCGTTCCGCCATCCGATTCATATACTTCACGATGTTAATAAAGTGGGCGATGAAGTTTTTATCAAAACATCGCTCACAACACAGGTTGATTTAGCCTGTGATGTTTGTCTGGATGATTTTACCTACGATGTGAAAGAGCTGATCGAAATCATTCTGACAAAAGATCACGATCTTGTGGAGCGTGAAGAGGAAGATGTTTATCTCATCACGGATTATACGACGCAGATCGATATAACCGATTCTGTCAGGCAGTCTCTACTGCTGGCCATTCCATTTAAAAGGGTGTGCCGGGAGGGCTGCAAAGGTCTGTGTGCGAGCTGCGGCGCAAATTTAAATCATGAACAGTGTTCCTGCACAACAGAGAAAGTTGATCCACGTTGGGCAGGATTGAAGAATATCACTTTTGATAACGACTAAATTGTAACACGAGGAAAAAATGGCTTTACCGAAAAGAAGACACTCACGATCAAGACAAGCAAAACGACGTGCCAATTGGAAAACGACAGCGCCGACCGTTGTCGAATGTACCAATTGTCATCAGCCCAAATTGCCGCACCGCGCGTGCCCAAACTGTGGCTATTATAAAGGTCGTTCGATTTTTTTGCCACGAGAATCCTAAGCTTGCCCACCTCTCTTGCCCACAGTATCAGTATTAATGGGGAATCTTTTCCTTTGACTTTAACTTGGAGTATAAGTTGGTAAGAATTGCTTTAGATGCCATGGGTGGAGATCATGCACCGCACCATGCGGTTCATGGTGGACTCGAAGCAGCCCGGGCTTCAAAAGGACGATTCCACGTTGTGCTGGTGGGCGATCAAGAGGCGATAGAAAAAGAAGTCGCCAAACATTTCCATACACAAAATTTACCGTTTTCCATTGAACACGCCTCGCAAGCCGTGGCAATGGACGAAAAGCCGGCGGACGCGCTGAAACAAAAAACCGATTCATCCATCGCCGTGGCCACGCGCCTGCACAAAGATGGCAAGGTGAATGGCGTTGTCAGCGCCGGGAATACCGGCGTGGTTATGGCCCATGCGCTTTTTGGGCTTGGCCGTGTGCCGGGCATTCGGCGTCCGGCTATTGGCTCATTTATGCCCAACCAGGAAGGCGGCAAAACGTTGCTGCTCGATGTTGGCGCGAATGTCGATAGCCGCCCTGAAGATCTACTGCAATTCGGCATTATGGGAAGTGTTTACGTTTCCAGATTGTTTGATGTCGAACGGCCCCGAGTTGGTCTGCTTTCTGTGGGGCATGAAGAAGGCAAAGGCAACGAGCTGTCCAAAGGCGCGTACAAATTGTTTAAAGAGTATCATTTCAATTTTATCGGAAATGTTGAAGGCAGCGATATTTTAAAAGGTACCAGCGATGTTGTCGTCTGCGACGGTTTTGTCGGCAATGTTGTGCTAAAAGCGGCTGAAAGTTTGCACGGTTTGTTCAGCTTGAATATGCGCCGTCTGGTGAAGAAATATCTGTTTTCGCAAATCGGCGCCGTGCTGATGAAACCGACGTTTGACGGCATTCGCAAAGTGTTTGATTATCAGGAATATGGTGGCGCCCCGCTGCTCGGCGTGCGCGGCTGCTGCATTATTGCGCACGGCAAATCAACGCCACGCGCGATCAAAAACGCCATCTTGGCGGCCTACAAGTTTGTTATTGAAGATGTGAATGGAGCGATAAAAGCACAAGCCACATTACCGATTGAAAATGAACAGATAGAGGCGGCGTCGCTAAGCTGAGTCACGAGTCGAGCTTTGAATAGAAAAGAAGGTAATTGTGAGTATTAAACCCGTTTCAAAAATTGTCGGAACAGGATCGGCAATTCCCAAAAATAAAGTGACCAATTTTGATTTGGAAAAAATCGTCGATACCAGCGATGAATGGATTCGAACGCGCACGGGTATCGAGACACGATATTTTGTGGCCGAGGGTCAAACAACATCGGATCTCGGCACGGAAGCAGCGCTGAATGCGCTGAAAAATGCCAAAGTATCTCCCAAAGAAGTTGATACAATCATTTTCGCCACCATTACCGGCGATGTGGGTTTTCCATCAACAGCCATATTTGTGCAAAAAAATATAAAGGCATTCAACGCCTCGGCATTTGATATTCAAGCCGCATGCGCCGGTTTTATTTATGGTTTGGAATTGGCGGACTCACTCATTTGCACAGGACGCGCCAAAACGGTCCTGCTTATTGGCGCTGAATCCCTGTCGCGCATCACTGATTTTAAAGACCGCAATACCTGCGTTCTTTTTGGTGATGGCGCCGGTGCGGTGGTGCTGCAACCGTCGGACGATGAGCATGGCGTGCTCGCGACCTTTACCAAGAGTGACGGCCGTTTACATGATCTGCTGAAAATGGACGGTCTTGGTACCAAACATCCGCCGACGGCTCCCGATTACGATGAAAAGATGAACTTTATCCAGATGGCCGGACGGGATGTGTTCAAACACGCCGTCACCTGTATGGGCGATGCCGCCGAACATATTCTCGAAAAAGCGCAGTTGACTTATGATGATGTGAGTTTGCTGATCACCCATCAGGCAAATATTCGCATTATCGATGCGACAGCCAAGCGCATTAAAATTCCATCAGACAAAGTTTACATCAACGTCAATAAATATGGCAACACCTCGGCCGCGTCCATTCCAATTGCTATTGATGAAGCGCGAAAAATCGGTCGCCTCAAGGATGGCGATGTTGCCGTTTTCGTGGCTTTTGGCGGCGGCTTTACGTGGGGATCGGCTGCGGTTCGATTTTAGGCTGATTCCTCATAAAATCGATAAACATAGCATAATTCGGAAAACGGTGTGGACAGTTTAGCCTTTTTATTTCCCGGTCAGGGTTCGCAATATGTCGGCATGGCTGAGGATTTTTATCATACATTCGAAACCGTCAAAGAACGATATGCGCAGGCGGCAGAAATTCTCGGTTTTGATCTCGCCAAGTTGGCGTTTGAAGGGCCGGAGGAGATGCTGGCGCAGACGGATAAAACCCAACCGGCGATTTTTGTTCACAGCTATGTTGTGTGCGAGTTGTTGAAAACGCAGGGCATTGTGCCCAGGATGGCCGCTGGACATAGCCTCGGCGAATATTCGGCGCTGGCAGCTGCCGGTGTCTTTTCGTTTGAACAAGGATTAAAGCTGGTAAAAATGCGCGGTCGCCTGATGGCTGATGCCGGGCAGAGCGTCAAAGGCGCCATGGCCGCTATTATTGGTCTGGATTTTCAAACCGTTCACAATATCTGCCAAAAAGCCTCGCACAAAGCGTTGGTTGATTTGGCGAATTTCAACTCGCCGGACCAGATTGTCATCTCCGGTACCGTGGATGGCGTTGAGGCGGCGATCCAAATGGCGCAGGACGAAGGCGCCAAAAGAGCGCTCAAATTGAATGTCAGCGGCGCTTTTCATTCACCATTGATGAAACCTGTGCTCGATGATTTCATCAAAGAATTGGAAGCCGTTG
This sequence comes from uncultured Cytophagia bacterium, assembly GCA_964432185.1. Taxonomy (GTDB): domain Bacteria; phylum Zhuqueibacterota; class Zhuqueibacteria; order Residuimicrobiales; family Krinioviventaceae; genus Kriniovivens. Next base: position 1,434 of record CAYSNA010000128.1, on the reverse strand, counting down.
AATTTTGCAAGCCGGATATTCCAATTTTTTCAAACGTCACCGGTCAGGCGACCATCGATCCGGTTGAAATCAAAATGTTCCTGGAGAAACAATTGTTGAGCCCGGTCTTGTGGACGGAAACCATCAAACACATGCTGCAGGGTGGAGCGGAAGTTTTTGTCGAAGTTGGCCCCGGACGAGTTTTGAGCGGCTTGTTACGAAAAATAGATCGGCAAATCAAGACGTTGTCGGTAGGTACAGTAGAACAATTGGAAAAAATGTCAGAGGTGTTGTATTGATAAATCTTGATGGAAAAGTAGCGCTGATCACCGGCTCGGCGCGCGGTATTGGCGCGGCCATCGCGTTCAAATTGGCGCAAGCCGGATGTCATATTGTTATTTCGGATATTGACGCGAGCGGCGCTGAAGCGACGGCGGCGAAAATTCGTGACATGGGTCGCCAGGCGATCGCCATCCAGGCGGATGTCTCCAAAATGGATCAGGCTGAGTTGCTCGTGAAAGAATCGATCGCCCAGCTTGGCAAGGTGGATATCCTCGTCAATAATGCCGGCATCACGCGCGACAACTTGATGATGCGGATGAGCGAAGCCGAATGGGATGCGGTGATTGCCGTCAACCTCAAAGGCACTTTCAACTGCACAAAAGCGGTGATGCGCTCAATGATGAAACAACGCAGCGGCAAAATTATCAATATCTCATCCGTCGTTGGCGTTATGGGTAACGCCGGACAGGTCAACTATTCCGCATCAAAAGCCGGTGTGATCGGTATGACCAAATCCGTGGCCAAGGAACTCGGCAGCCGAAATATCCAGGTGAACGCGGTGGCGCCGGGTTATATTGAAACCGATATGACCAAAGAATTACCCGATGCAGCAAAAGAGGCTTTTTTAACCATCATTCCACTCAATCGTGCCGGACAAGCGGACGATGTAGCGAACGGCGTGTTGTTCCTCGCCAGCTCATTGTCGGACTATACAACTGGACAAGTCTTGCACGTGGACGGCGGAATGGTCATGTAAATAGATTTGAAAGAAATCCAATTTAACCCTAATATTAGGAGGAATTATCAATGGCAGTAGAAGATCGTATTAAAGAAATCATTGTGGATCAGCTTGGCGTTGATGCATCTGAAGTTACGGAAAGTGCTTCGTTTATCGATGACCTGGGTGCCGATTCCCTCGATACTGTCGAATTGGTTATGGCTTTTGAAGAAGAATTTGGCATTGAAATTCCGGATGAAGAAGCCGAAAAATTACAAACCGTTGGTGATGCACTGGCCTATATGCGAAAGATCAAGGGTTAAGTCATCATCGAAGAGTTGTAACGAGGGACGGCGTGCTGTCCCTCGATCTTCCTCTTTTTTAATTCTATCCCGGTACGTATGTTCATTAATACATCATGCATTGAATTCACTTTCCCTGTACTTATCAAAGCT